>JAIRMF010000082.1 GCA_031258895.1 Dysgonamonadaceae bacterium
AAGATATAGCTTACGATGCTATTCCTACTAGCTCTTCTCCTAGTGATACACTTACAAGATGGAATGACGCCTATTGTGATTTCAGTAAGAATGGCTATCGTCTTCCCACTGACTCGGAATGGGAATATGCCGCTCGCGGCAAAAATGGTGCGAATACTTATACCTATGCCGGCAGTAGTAATATTTGTGATGTTGCCTGGTATTGGTACAATACCTATGGTACTAATTGTACTGTCAACGGTTATTACGGCACTAACCCTGTAGCAAAGAAAACAGCCAATAATCTTGATCTTTGTGATATGAGTGGTAATGTTTATGAATGGTGTTGGAACTGGCATAATGAAAGTGGTGATTTTCCCAAAGATACACCGACCGGTAATGTGCAGTCTTCTGGGGGTTCTTTTCGCGTCTATCGCGGCGGCTACTGGGGCAACTACAGCTTCGAGTCCGACTGCCGCGTCTCTTATCGCGGCTACAACAACAAACCGAACAACCGCAACAACAATATCGGCTTCCGGGTTGCGTGCAAAGGGGACTAAAAAGAATTCGTTTTATTGTTGGTTTAGAAAGCGAGGCTTCCGAAAATGGAGGCCTCGCTACTTTATATACCAAAAAATGTGCAAAACAAGACTACATCCTGTCTGGAACCTCGATCCCAAGTAACGAAAAGCCCGCCCTGATAACCTTCCCTACATTCCTTGACAAAACAAGGCGCAAAACCCGCAATACCTCGCTATCCTCCTTCAATATCGGAAAATCATGGTAAAAACGATTGTACTCCTTCGCTAAATCGTAAACATAATTGGCAATAACAGCAGGACTCAAACTCCCCGCCGCCTCAACAACAACCAACGGAAAATCGGCAAGCAAACGAATGATAGAAACCTCCCTGTCGTCCAACCGTAAATCCGGCGCCCCGCCAAATAAATCGGCCCGCCGCGAAAATAACGTAACATCCGCCTTCCTCAATACCGACTGTATACGAGCATAAGTGTACTGAATAAACGGGCCCGTATTGCCGTTGAAATCAATGCTCTCCTTAGGATTAAACACCATGTTCTTCTGAGGATCAACCTTCAAAATAAAATACTTCAAAGCGCCAAGACCAACTATCCTCGCAATCCGCTCCCTCTCGTCCCCCGAATAACCGTCAAGCTTGCCCAACTCCTCCGACGTCTCCAAAGCAGTGCCAACCATCTCCGAAATTAAATCGTCCGCATCAACAACCGTCCCCTCCCGAGACTTCATCTTCCCCTCCGGCAACTCAACCATACCATAAGAAAAATGCACAAGCCCCCGTCCAAAACTAAACCCAAGCCTGTCCAAAAGTAACGACAAAACCTGGAAATGATAGTTCTGTTCGTTGCCGACAACGTAAACCATCCGATCAATAGGATAATCGTCAAAACGCTGCTTGGCCGTCCCAATGTCCTGAGTCATGTAAACAGACGTGCCGTCGGAACGCAAAAGCAACTTCTCATCCAAACCCTCATCCGTAAGATCCGCCCAGACAGAACCATCATCCCTCCGGTAAAAAATACCCCTCTCCAAACCGTCAAGAACCGCCCTCTTACCGTCCAAATAAGTCTCAGACTCGTAATAAATCTTGTCGAAATCAACGCCAAGATCCCTGTACGTCTTATCAAAACCGGCATAAACCCACGAGTTCATCGTGCGCCAAAGAGTAACCGTCTCCTCATCGCCCGACTCCCATTTCCTCAACATCTCCCTCGCCTCAGACATAAGAACAGACCTCTCCTCCGCCTCCTTCTGCGTCAATCCGCCGGCCTTCAACTCCTCCAACTCACGCTTATACTCCCGGTCAAACTTCACATAGAAATCCCCAACCAAATGATCCCCCTTCTTGCCTGTCAACTCGGGCGTCGCTCCCCCACCCCATTTGCTCCACGCCAACATCGACTTGCAGATATGAATACCCCTGTCATTAACAATATTCGTCTTAACGGTACGGTTTCCGACGGCTTTCAATATCTCGGAAAGACTGAATCCCAGCAGATTGTTCCTGATATGCCCAAGATGCAAAGGCTTATTCGTGTTCGGTGAAGAATACTCGATCATCACAAGAGGCGCGCCGGCAACAACAGGCTTAATACCGTAATCTTCGGCAGAATCAATCCCGTCAAGCAACTCCATCCAATACGACGAAGTAACGGTAAAATTCAAAAAACCCTTCACGACGTTATATTCCGATACAAACAGCTCATTGGATACAAGATACTCCCCTATCTCAACCGCTGTCCGTTCCGGATCCTTCCCGGAAATTTTCAACAAAGGAAAAACAACAAGCGTCAAATGTCCCCTAAACTGCTTATTGGTCTTCTGCAACTGTATGCGCTCAGATGAAATCTCCTGCCCGTAAAAACGGGAAAGAGACAGTCGAATGTTTTCAAATAAATTCATGTCAGTAATAATGCACCGTAAATAAAATACTCCTACTTCCTCTTCTTCCTGTTCATCCTCGTGCACGTGCTGCAAATACCATAAATATTCAAGTCGTAATACGACGGGGTGAAACGTCTGATACTCTTCGCTCCGATAAGCTGAATCAGGTCGGGATCCTTGTGTTCTATTATCTTACCACACTGCGTGCAGATCAAATGATGGTGCGGATCATTATACAAAGCACGCTCGTAAACCGAAGCCTTCTTCCTGAACTGATGCTTGATGGCAAGATGACACTCGACCAACAGTTGCATGGTATTGTAAACGGTCGCACGGCTTACACGAAATGCCTGCTTCTCCATCTCCTGACACAACCACTCGATCTCAAAATGTCTGCTGCCGCTGCTGTAAACAATGTCAAGGACAGCATAACGCTCAGGTGTTTTACGGTATTGCTTCTCTAAAAGAAAATCGTCAAAAAGCGCTCTGACTTTCGTTTTTAAATCGGGCTTTTCTTTGCTATTTGTCATAATGTTCTCCTCTTTCCAATGTTAATCATTATACGTCGGCAAGGGCGAATAATCCTTAGAGTATCTCATCATCTGGTCCGCATAACTCTCTCCGTAAGTTATTTTCACATCCGTTATTTCGCCATCTTCACTACGGACAGCCTCATAAACAGGATTGAGAAACCCTTTGTAAGGCGCAATGCCCAAAGCATCATATCTGGCTTTAACTTCACCGTGAAGCTCCGGATCAACCTTGACAGCATACCTCTCCACCAATGCCTTAGCTGCATCAAAATCTCCTTCAGACTTGATGCGCTGAACTTCCGCCAGCAATTGACCCGTCAGAGTGCGCATTTTTGCATAATCGTTTATCACAACGAAAGTCTTGCCCAGAGAATTCTTTTTGAGTTCCACAACTTTTTCCGCAGAGCCTTTGTCTAAAATCCAGTGCGCTATCATTGAACGGTTGCGCATATGCGATTCCTCAATCTGCTTGCCAGGTTCGATGCGGGCAAGTTGCGTCATCAGGCCGTTCATCATATACTTATAATACTCCGCCTTGTACGCCTCGGCATTGTCCAAAAGTCCAAGCTCAAGAATTTTAGCGTCCGGCATGTAATATAATCCGAACAGATCGGCGCGAGCTTCCTCAATGGTTGAACCGTAAACTTTAAGCGCGTCCTGATCAACTCCCTGTAAAAGTTTTCCCGAACCGTGCCCGAGACATTCATGCAAATCGGTATGAAGATTATCGGTCTGTGAAGAATATTTTTTTATGAGTTCCTTCTCATATTCGCAGCATACAAATTCCTCAATGAATCCGCTCCCTTCGGCCGCTTTGTCGTATGCGTCGGTGATATTGGTAATCGTTACCGATTTAGAGCCGTATTCACTGCGTATCCAGTTTGAGTTCGGCAGATTGATGCCGATAGGCGTAGTCGGATAGCAGTCGCCGCCAAGTATTGCCGCTACTATCGCCTTAGCGCTGACGCCTTTCACTTTCTCCTTCTTGAATTGTCGAGCAACAGGAGAATTATCCTCAAACCACTGAGCATTTTCACTGATGACCCGTGTTTTGGCCGTTGCATACGAATCCTCAAAATTGACAAGCGCCTCCCAACTCGCCTTTATACCGAGCGCGTCACCGTAAGATTCAGTGAAACCGTTAACAAAATCAACAAGAGACTCCGTGTCCTGGACCCAGGCTATGGCATAATCATCATAAATCTTAAGCGAACCTGTGCGGTAAAAGTCGATTAAAAGTTCGATAACACGCTTCTGTGAGGTGTTCTCCGTATATTTTTCCGCTTCTCGAAGCCAGTGAACAATCTTTTCGATAGCAGACGAGTAAAGCCCCCCGATACGGTAAACCTGCTCCGAAACAATTCCATTTTGCCTTACAAGGCGGCTGTTCAGTCCGTGAGTTATTGGGCGTTGGTCATTCGAGTCTTTCCTCAGGCCGTAAAATTTTTCGACGTCAAGTTGAGTGACGCCTTCTCCATAATAGTTGTTCGCCGACAAGGATATAACATCTAAGCTACTGTCCTGTTCTACTTTTTTTGCATAAACTTCCGGATTGAAGATAACCGGCGTGATCTCGGCAAGAAATTCATCGACCGACTGTCCTTCTCCGACAGGGATTTGTTCCGTATCCAATGATCTCACTGCCTCGTGAAAAAATTTTACGGAAAATGCAGGCAGAAATTTTTCTTCCCCATAGTAATGATGAATTCCGTTCGAAAACCAGACACGCTTAAGGTAGATTAAAAATTCTCCGTAATCTTTTGTCTCCTTATCGCCGTTGTAAGCGGTGTATATTGATTCCAATGTGCGACGCACGGCAAGGTTGTAGCGGTTGTTTTGGTCGAAAAGAATGTCCCGTCCCCACAGTGCGGCCTCACTGAGACAGTAGATGAGCGCTCGTTGGCGAACGGTCAGGCTGTCCCACCCCGTGACGCGGTATCGCAACACACCGATATCGGCAAACTGTTCGACGTTGTAACGGAAATCATCCTCTTTCGTAGTTGCAGGTTTGTCTAAGGAGCAGGAGACGAAGGATAATAGAGCCATCATTGTTATGGGTTGGTTCATGATTTAATGCAATTTGATGTTGTTGATATAAGTGTTTCTTCTTACCGGTTTTCTGTCCGCTGACGACCATATTGGCTTTGTTTGAGCCGGCTTGTCGGAGCGGAGTGTGCTTTTGATTTCGAACCGCGAACTGTTTATGCCTGCCGCTTGAAGTGCATCGCGAAGCATTTTTTCGTTTATGTCGCCCAATTGTTTGAACGGCAGTTCTTCTATTTCCATAGATACCAAATCGGGTGCGAATCCGTTTATGTAATCCGCTTCTTTATCGGCATTTGCGAATTTCACAACAATCGGCTGCATTCCCCACTTGTTGGTTTTCTGTTTTTCCTCATCTTCTTCGTAAATAGTGATCGAACCGAAAGGCTTTCCATAGGTTTCCTGTCCTATGAGGATAACTTCGAGGTACGGTTTCAGTCCGTTTATCACAACTTCGCTTGCCGACGCGGTCCTACCGGAGGTTAGAACATAGAGACGAGAGAGTCCTAATTTATTGATAGTTTGAGTGCCTATCTTGTTTTCAAAATACACCTCGTTGTAATTACTTCCTTCCGCCTGATTGTAATATGAATCCAGTAATTGGTTATACTGGAACCAGAGGAATATGTCATCGGTATTCCGGCCGCTGATCATACTCGACAGGCTTGTCGCCGTAGAGAGTGCGCCGCCCTGGTTATATCTTAGGTCAAGCACCAGGTCGTCAATGCCTTCATCCTTAAATTTTCCAAAAATATCGTTTAATTGCCGGATATATTTTTGCGATCCGTCACCGGTGTCATCGGCGAAAAAATTGTACATCAAGTAGCCGATCTTTCGGAAATCGAACTGATATACCGTATCGAGCAGCACCGGATTTTCTTCATATCTGACCGGCGTGAACGAAATTTTTTGCTGGGTTCTATCCTCTATATCGAACACTGTGAGGGTATGGGGCAAGTATAATTCATTTGTCAGCTCTCTGAAATTATCTTCATTGATAGCCTTGTCGTTTATTTTGGTAAAGTATTGTCCTCGTTTAAGGCCGGTGTTTGCAGCTGGGGAATTGGGTTTTACATAATTAATAAATCCGCCGACCGATCTGGGGGTTTCGTTGTCGAGGGCATATAGGTCGAAGTCATAGCCCGGTTCAGTGTCAATTCCGACGAGGTTTTCCATTAATTCAGTAAAATCCTCCTGTATCCAGGAGAATCGGTCTTCCGTTCTGTAAAGCAGCGATTCGAAATAATCCGATGGTGCGAGTTCTTTGTCGGTTTTTTCGGGAATTTTTTCGTTCCACAGATAATAGACTTCCATGAGGTCCAATATCCAGTCGTTGACCTGATAGTTGTCATCGATCTCATCGTCATTTTCTTTGTCGATGCACGAGCTAAGCACTGCTAACGGCAGCAGGATTATAAATAATGCTTTTATTGTTTTCATAAAAATATTTCCACAATTGTCAGGCAAAGGTACGAAAAAACATTTAGAAGTAATTAATTAACGGAATTTTTATTCCGATTAAGCCTAAAATACAACTTGTCCATTAAGACGGCGTACCGGTTTTATACTGTTTGTTTTGCGGAAATATATCTTAAAAACATAACCCAATGGGATTGCGGAAGACTGCAATCTCAGTTGAGGGAAATAGAAACTCCGTTGATTTTTAAGTTTGCGGTTAAACTTTAAGGCCATTTCACAGTCAATAGAAGCGTAACAGAAAAATCGCTCTAATGAAACTTTTAAAAAATTCCTTTCTCGTCCTGCTTTTTTCCATACCGGCCGTTGCGCAAAAAAACATCAGTCTGACCGGTAAAGTCGTCGACAAAGCAGATAGCACGGCAGTCATTGCAGCCAGCATCGGATTGTTCTCCTATCCCGACAGCACTTTCGTTTCCGGTAATACGGCCGATGATAGCGGACGATTCCTCCTGCGTGACCTCGACCCCGGTAGATATCTACTAAAAATCTCTTCGATAGGGTACCTTACCGAATATAAAAGCGTGACGCTCGCGGAAAAAAGAAAAACGAACAACATCGGGACAATATTCCTAAGTCCTGACGATGTCCTTCTGCAAGAAGCGATCGTGGAAGGAAAAATACCACAAGTGGTCGTCAGAAATGATACCATAGAATACGACGCCGGATCAGTGAAAACTACCGAAAACGCCGTAGTAGAAGACATTTTGAAAAAACTGCCCGGCGTCCAGGTCGATGACAACGGAAAAATAACGGTGAACGGAAAAGAAGTGAAAAGATTTATGGTCGAGGGAAAAGAATTTTTTTCGGATGACCCGCAGATCGCATCAAAAAACCTGCCCGCAGAAATGGTTGACAAATTGCAAGTTCTGGATAGAAAATCCGATATGGCAATGATGACCGGATTTGACGATGGTGAAGAGGAAACAATCATCAACATAAAAGTCCGAGAGGGAATGAAGAAAGGAACCGTCGGAAATGCATTCGCAGGTGGAGGCAAAGACCTCGGAAACCAAAATGACGCCCGCTACCAGAGCGGCGCATTTGTGAACAATATTACGGGAGAAAACAGATATACCCTCATTTTACAGGCAAACAACAATAATAATATGGGCGCCGCCGATCTCGGTGCCGGACAGTTCGGAGAAATGCGCATGAGACGCGGAGAAAATAACTCAGGAATCATAAAGTCTCTCAACCCGATGATCAGTTTCAATAGAGAATTTTCAAAAAACCTGGAAATAACCGGCGACCTGAGATTCAACAACCGTGATCAGTACGCTGATAACAGTACCGAACAAGTACGATACTCGCAAACAACAAGACTTGATAAAACCGGAAAACAAACCAATTACCTGTCCGACAATTTTGGAACAAATATAAAACTGGAATGGAAGCCGGATTCAATGAACAAGTTGACATTCCGCCCAAACTTCTATCTGAACAAAAGCCACAGCAATGAAACTGAATGGGCACAACAACTCAACTATAACACAATGGATTCAATATCTGACTCCTACGGCACAGCGCACACAAGAGGCAATGGATACAATTTCGGGGCGACTCTTGATTATACCCACAAGTTCAGCAGGAAGGGAAGAACTTTCAGTATCAACGCCCGAACGAGAATCAACAGCAGTTATTCGACCGAAAATGACAATTCGTCTACAAAACGATTTTCCAACGGACAGTATTCCCATGACGTTCTCCTCGATCAACAGATGGAAAACGATAATCACTCACAGAATTTCCAGACAACCTTCGCCTGGACCGAACCATTAGGCAAAAATAATTTCATACAGCTACGATACAGGCTGTCAAACAATAATTCCGAAAGCTTGAACAGCACCTACGATATAGACCGGAATACACATATTGCTACCCTTGCCGACAGCTTGAGCCGAAGTACCGTCCGAAACTCCGTCGAACAGCGATTCAGCCTGGCATTCAAAGCTTCCCGCGCAAAATATAATTACACGATTGGCATCAATTTCGATCCCCTGCGCTCCGAAAACAATACCTACCAGTCAACCGAATATTATTCCGAAACTTATTCTGACGATTTACGACTGAATAACATACTCGGCGATTCTCTATACAGCACGATTCGCCAAAACGTATCCAACCTCTCTCCCACAGTAAAATTGAAATATACATGGGATCAACGTACCAACCTCCAATTCGATTACGATGGCAAAACCGGCCAGCCCGCCGCACAACAGTTACGCGACTATATCGACAAAAGCCGCCCCTACGAATGGTCAAAAGGAAATCCTAGTCTGAAACCAAGCTACACGAACAACTTGCGCGGTTACTTTCGTAAATTCGTATCGGAAACGCAACTGTCATACAATATCAGCATGTTCGGTAATTTTTCAATCAATGATATCGCTTCCGTTACCGAAATGATCGGCGATTCGGTCCGTCTTAGTTCGTACGAAAATATAAGTGGGAACTGGAACCTAAGTATGTTCGGCATGTTAAGCATTCCGTTGAAAAACCGAAAATTCAGTGTTCGTGGCATGTTGGGGCCAAGGTTTGTAAACCTAAATACGTTTATCGGCGAAAACAACGGTGCACAAGCCTCAAGATTGAAAAACACACAGAAAAACTTCGCCCTGATGACCAACAACGGCATAGATTACCGCTCAGGCTTGTTCGATATCGGTTTAGGGGTTATGGTCAATTACAACCTTATCACACATACAATCAATAAAGAAAACAACAAAAACACCGTTAGTTGTAGCATTGGAGGAAACACTACTTGGTATCTACCTTTCGGGATCACCGCCGAGAGCGACATCAATTTCACGAAACGAAGCGGTTATGACAATTACAATTTGTCGGAAACGCTCTGGAACGCTGCAGTAATGAAGCAACTTTTCAGTCGTAAAATCGGCACAGGGACTGTGAAATTGCAAGTTTTCGACATCCTTAAAAATCGCAAAAACATCATGTCTATTGCAACAATTGACGGCTATCAAATAACAAGTTCCAATGTTATCCCAAGTTATTTCATGTGCAGTTTCATATACAAATTCACCGCTTTCCCGAAGTCAAGCAGTGCGACAAAAGAAGATTTGCAAAACACAGGACGACCATGGAGGAACAGTAATGGACCTCCTCCTCAAGTCGGTGGTTTCAGAAGTGGAGGACCACCTTTCTGAACGGGAATTATACCAAAAATCTGAAATAATCGGCAAGAAATTATCGTTATTACGGCAAAAACCGTACTTTTGCGGCGATGGATAAACTAAGAATCAATCGAAAACTGCTTTTGCAGGAATTGCAGGACGACAGTTTTACAGTATTCGGTCTCGTGCTTTTCGCTTTAGGATGGACTGGGTTTTTGCTTCCGAACGAAATTACCACAGGTGGTGTTACCGGCGTTGGCGCGTTAATTTTCTTTTCTGTCGGCATTCCCGTCGCAATCACATATTTTTCGGTCAATTGTCTGTTGCTCGTCATTTCAATAAAGGTATTCGGATTCAAGTTCAGCATCAAAACAATAGCAAGTGTAGTACTTTTGACATTTTTTCTGTCCGTAGCGCAATCAGTCTTCAAGGAGCCGCTCGTAAAGGGCGAACCGTTCATGAGTTGTATACTTGGCGGAGTTTTGTGCGGACTCGGACTCGGACTTGTGTTCAACTTCAAGGGTAGCACCGGAGGTACGGATATCGTTGCGCTGATAATTCACAAATACCGCAATATATCAATAGGCAAGGCGCTTCTAATCTGCGATCTGTCGATAATCTGCTCATCGTACATTGTATTTCAAAGCATTGAAAAAATCGTTTACGGACTTGTCGTCATGGGCGTTTCGTCATATACTGTCGAGATGGTACTTAACGGTGCGCGTCAATCTGTACAGTTTTTTATTTTTTCGGAGAAATATGAAGAAATCGCCAATACTATCATTTCGAGGGCACATCGCGGATGCACAATCTTAGACGGTACCGGCTGGTATTCTCAGCGTTCGGTAAAAGTAATAGTTATCATGGCAAAGAAAAACGAATCGGTAACTATTTTCCGTATCGTAAAGGATATTGATCCTAATGCATTCATCTCCCAAAGTTCGGTTATCGGCGTTTACGGGCAAGGATTTGACCGGTTAAAAGGATAAGAAATGAGAAAAAGAAGAATACAAAAACATTTTATCATTAAATTTTTCTTAACTTTGCGCCTTCTGAAAAACTAATTTTATAATAAAAACAAATGGGAAGCAACATTTTTGAACTTAACATCGGACAATTGAAAGAAATTGCAATCGCTCTTCAGACACGAATTGAAGAGGGATTGAAGAGCGACAACGGTGAGATACGCTGTATCCCCACGTACATCAATCCAAGAACAGACATTGACAATTGCAAGGCGCTCGTTCTTGACCTCGGCGGCACCAATTTTCGTGCCGCGATAGTAGAATTTCGCGATGGCGAGACGATTGTACATCCCGGGATGAAAGAAAACCTCGCAGCATTGATGAAAAAACAAGGCTGTACCCGTAACGAACTTTACTCAAAGATGGCAAGCCTGATAAGTTCACTCAATCTCGAAGATGTAACCGCCATCGGATACTGTTTTTCTTACCCCGGCAAATCTCTGCTCAACGGCGATGCGGAGTTGTTACATTGGACTAAGGGCGTGAACATTGAGGAGATGGTAGGCGAAGCTGTAGGACGTTCATTACTCGACTATCTCAACGCTCATGTAAAAGGTGCTCGATTCAAGACCATAAAGGTAATAAATGACACGGTTGCGAGCCTTTTTGCAGGGTTGACGGACAAGGAATCTCAGGCGCATATAGGACTTATAGTCGGCACCGGCACTAATATGGCGCCATTCATTCCTGCCGACAAAATCCCAAAATTGGACAAAAATTATACCGGCAGAGGACTTATCCCAGTCAATCTCGAGTCCGGTAACTTCAATCCACCTCACTTGACCGTTATTGACGACAAGATAGATAAATACTTGGACACAAGGGGTGCACACCGGTTCGAGAAGGCCATTTCAGGGATGTATATCGGCAGAATTCTTGAGTATTTATTTTCAAGCGACGAATTCGAAGACAATTTCGACGCCGAAAAATTGACGTCGATTATGAGTTATCCATCCCGTTATCGCGAAAAATATGTTACGGCAGCTCACTCGGTGTATCAGCGTTCGGCGAAACTTGTTGCGGCGTCTCTCGCCGGTCTTATCCTTGAGATTGTCGCCACCTATGACAAACCGGTGACCGACGTCAGGCTTTCGGCCGAAGGAAGTCTCTTTTGGAGCAACGATCGGGACGTAAGAAATGCCCGATTCATCTCCTACAAAGATATGGTCATAAGTGAACTCGATAATATCCTTAAAGAATTCGGACGTGAGATAAAGATTCATGTCGAGCAAAAGATTGACGCTAATCTGATAGGATCCGCTATCGCCGCATTGTCTTAATACATTTTCGAGAAGAAAAAATTCGTCAAGGCGTCAATAATACTTAAGACGTAGACAAATCATCGAGGTCGCCCGTTTTACGGACGACCTCGACTGTTTTTTATCCGACCGGACATCACTACCGACCTGTTCGGTTAAATAATCCTGAACAATATATGACCGCCAACTTATTCGGTTGGATAATCCCAAACAATATATCGTTGCCGACCTGTTCGGTTGCACGGCCACAGATAGTTCCGTTATACCCGCTTGATTATGAATGTTACCGTCTTCTTGCCTTTGTATGAGCCTTTTCCGTGTATGGTGCATGTGGCATTACCAACTTCGACGTTGTTGTCGAATGTGACGTCAAAGTCCTTGCCAAGCTCTAGCTGTATTGTGCCCTGTATAGTTACATAGAGTACTTTCGGTACGAATGTTATGGGACGTCCGGTGTATGTCTGAGGTTGAATCTGCTCCGGTTCGGCTAAAGAGATGTCATGACGGACATGATGATGTTCTCTGTTGAGCAGTTCTATTTCTGGATTCAGGTGATTTATAAATGTCTCAAATCCGGGTGCGGTATTCATCACTGCTCCTGCATTGATTATGCGGGCGATATTTCTGTATACGGCCTCGATACCTTTTCTGACCTGTTTGAATGTTTTATCGGGCTTACGGTTGGAGGCTTCACCGCGTTGCGCGAGCAGGCTGTCGAAATCATTAAATGCGCTGTTCAGTTCCGTTAACAGTGTCAGGATTACCGGAGCGGGCTGTGAAAGTGACACGATGTCGTTATAGTATGGGCCTCCGGAAGAGATTTGGAGGAGTATAGCGCGCACGTCTCCCTGTTGGTCTTCGTATGGCTTTCGATTAACGTTTCCGTAACCGTTAAGCATGACATAGACACGTGTTGCGATCGGAGCGATGTTTATGCTGGAGGAATATTCCAGCGAACGTACTTGCGTACGTATTGCCGTCAGGACACGATCCATCTTACGGTTTGCCTCCGCAATTTTCTCTGTAAGAACACTTTTCTTGACCCATAGCATGAGCGCTTCTTCCTGGGCGTACCATGTGTTGTAATCCGTCACGAGTTCTCCGAGTGCATCGCGAACGACCTGGGAACTTGATCCGATCTCTTTTTTGACTTTGGAGTCATAGTTGTAATGTGCCTCATTTGGCAGGTAGCTGAAAAGGATTGTCTTTAACTGTACCATAATTTTAGATTGATTTAATTTTAATGAATAATATCGTAATTATATTTCTTTTAAATTATATTGTATAGGACTGTTTTTTCGAATAATTTTTTAAATCTGCCGTACAGTCGGCAATTTCCCCGAAATAGTCGGGAGAGTTGTATTACCTGCGGCAATTGCCCCGAGATAATCGGGAGAAGTATCCTGCTTGCGGAAATCGTCCCGAGACAGTCGGGAGAGTTGTCCTTCACACGGAAATCGTCCCGAGATGATCGGGAGAGTTATCCTTCCTATGGCAACTTCCCCGAGATGATCGGGAGAACTGTCCTGTGCACGGAAATTATCCCGAGACAGTTGGGAGAGCTGCCTTTTTTTATGCCCCTCAGCACGATATTTGAATAATATATTTTGACACATAAATACCGGAAAATTTAACTTGTTATTGCCCCACTTGGAAAGTCCTTATATAATATTGTATAGGGAACTGTTTTATTTTGGGTGCAAAGATAAAGAAAAAAAATAATATAAAGCAAGAATGTTGTGAAAAATGTTGATTTTTTCATGTTTTTTTTCTGTTGGGATGATATTTTGCCGTTTTTTACGGTGCGATTGCATGAGTGGATATGTAATAAAACACACGATTTTTTTAAAACATCTACAACCGTATTATTTTTTTTTACTATCTTTGCAAAATTATTAATCAAAAAATATTTTAAGCATGTATCTGTTAGGTTTCGATATTGGAAGTTCTTCCGTGAAGGCGTCTTTGGTTGATGCGTTGACGAGGAAAACGGTTGCGTCGAGTTTTTCTCCTAAGACCGAGATGAAGATTACGGCCCGAAAGCCGGGGTGGGCCGAACAGGACCCGGAAATGTGGTGGGAAAATTTGAAGGCTGCAAATAAGGACGTCTTGAATAAGTCCGGGATTTGTGCTAAGGATATCGTTGCGATCGGCATTTCATACCAGATGCACGGGCTGGTTCTTGTTGACGATAAGCATGATGTGATACGTCCGGCGATAATTTGGTGTGACAGTCGTGCGGTGGATAATGGCGAGACGGCGCGCCGGAAGTTGGGCGACACGTTTTGTTTGAATCATCTTCTTAACTTTCCTGGAAATTTTACCGCTGCCAAACTCTTGTGGGTGAAAGAGAACGAGCCTGAAGCATACGAGCGCGCATTATACGCCGTCCTGCCGGGGGATTATATTGCGATGCGGTTAACAGGTCGTATATCGACCACGGTAAGCGGGTTGTCGGAAGGGACTTTCTGGGATTTTAAACGGCAGCGCCTGTCGACCGAATTGCTCGACTGTCTTGGAATTGACAAGAAAATCATTCCTCCGGTATATCCGACATTCTGTAATGTGGCGACGCTCGATCCGGCTGCCGCGAAAAAACTCGGACTTTCGGAAGAAACGAAGGTATGCTATCGCGCAGGCGATCAGCCGAACAATGCAATGTCGCTCGGCGTCCTAAATCCGGGTGAAGCGGCAACCACAGCCGGGACGTCGGGCGTTGTGTACGGAGTTCTCGACAGGCCGGCCTATGATCGGGACTCAAGAGTTAATACTTTTGCGCATGTCAACTACACGGAGGACAATACCCGCATCGGGGCGCTGCTCTGCATCAACGGTACCGGAAGTCTTAACTCGTGGATAAGGAATCAGATACTTCTCAAAAAAATGTCCTATGAAAAAATGAACGAAGAGGCGTCAAAATCTCCTGTCGGCGCAAACGGACTGTCCGTCGTACCGTTCGGCAACGGCGTCGAAAGAATGTTATGCAACAAAGAAACAGGTGGATCAATTAATAACATAAATTTTAATATCCACTCAATTCGGGACGTCATACGTGCATCGCAGGAAGGAATAGCATTTTCGTTCTGCTACGGCATGGACATAATGAAAAGCATGGGTATGGACGTGAGCCTTATCCGCGCATGTAACTCCAACATGTTCCTCAGTGCGCTATTCCGTCAAACGCTGGCAAACGTCAGCGGCGCCACAATAGAATTATTCGACACCGACAGCGCCGCCGGAGCCGCCAAAGGAGCAGGCTTTGGAGCAGGCATATACGCCTCACTAAACGAAGCCTTCGACGGCCTCACAAAAATAACCTCCATCGAGCCGGAAACAAATCTCAAAGATGAGTACGAAGACGCATACAATCGCTGGAAAGAAAAATTTTAAAATTTTCCTCAACAACAAAGGGGGCTAAAAAAAAAGAATAAAAGTGAGAAGCACAATTATAGAGAGATAGAAAGAAGTAATATAGGTGGAAGGT
Source organism: Dysgonamonadaceae bacterium (assembly GCA_031258895.1). Taxonomy (GTDB): domain Bacteria; phylum Bacteroidota; class Bacteroidia; order Bacteroidales; family Azobacteroidaceae; genus Azobacteroides. The sequence continues at coordinate 15,358 of JAIRMF010000082.1, forward strand.
ACAACTAAGGGGGGATAAAAGAAAAAATATAGGTGATAGGTACAACTAAGGAGGGAGAGAAGAAGTAATATAGATGAGAGGCACAACTATGTATGAAGAGAAGAAGTAATATAGGTGATAGGTACAACTAAGGAGGGATAAAAAAAAGAATAAAGGGAGGAGACACAATTATATAGAGAGAGAAGAAGTAATATAGGTGAGAGACACAATTATAGATTGAGAAAAAAAGTAATACAGGCATGATACACAACTATAATATGTAAAAAAATTTAATAAAAATAACTGTAACGGTATGAACAAAATCATAACAAAGTCAAGGGCTATCACTGCAATTATAATTTTTGCAATATATTTGTCTGAAAATCTCTCGGCACAGCGTCTGTCCGATTTCGTTGACCCATTTAT
>JAIRMF010000100.1 GCA_031258895.1 Dysgonamonadaceae bacterium
AATCGTGCGTTCATCAAATAATGACGTGCGTTCGCAAAATATAAGCGTGCGTTTACGAAATATAATCGTGCGTTCGCAAAATATAAGCGTGCGTTCATCAAATAATGCCGTGCGTTCGCAAAATATAAACGTGCGTTTGACAAATATAAGCGTGCGTTCATCAAATAATGACGTGCGTTCGCAAAATATAAGCGTGCGTTTACGAAATATAATCGTGCGTTCGCAAAATATAAGCGTGCGCTCGACAAATAATGACAAATAGTCGATAAATATAAGCGTACAGTCGCAAAATATGAGCGTACACTCGGTAAATATCAACGTGCAGTCGCAAGATATCATCGTGCACTCGACAAATATCAGCGTGCAGTCGCAAGATATCATCGTGCACTCGCAAAATATCAGCGTGCACTCGCAAAATATAAAAAATACAACGTTAATACAAGGAAAAGAAACCCTAAAATCCTTAAAAACCTTAATGTCCTTAAAGACCTCAAAAGAAGACTTTCTTTCAATTAAAGAAGGCAAAACCTACAACACAGTTTACCGCCAATAAAATTTGACAATGGAATTGATGAAATTCAAAGAAAATATTTGGCAGTTAAAAAACTTATATGTATTTTTGCTGTCTCTTTTTCGGAAGAAATCGGTTACATATTTATAAATTTCTAATTTTACAAGATTATGAAAAGAAAATTAATTTTTGCAGTGTTGTTTTCCTTGAGCATAAGTACATTCGCCCAAGATGTAACGAAAACAACAAAAGAACAGGCGGACGCCATCGCACTCGACTACATTCAAAACGATGTAACACAGGATTATGTTCTTCTAAGAAACGACAACCCGCCAAGCAAAGACGGCAAAACTTCCGTAACGTGGAACAATAACTCGCCTCACGCGGAAAGTTTAAACATCGAGTATCCATGTTGGGTCTATCTCGTACAAAATCCAACCGTAAATGAGACTTGGGGAACTCTCTATCTGTTCGTTAACAAAGAAGACGGAAGCTTGCTCGAAGTAAAAAACAAACAGGCCGTCAACGCCGCTCCGGACAACTGGACAAAGGTAACAGCCGAAACAACAAGAATAAAAGAGGCAGATAAAAACAGTAATATCCTGATTACCCCCAATCCGGTCAGCGACCTGTTGAATATTGTATCCGGTACAAAGATTTCACATATCGAATTATACGATTCTTCAGGCAGAATGTTGCGTGCCGAATCCGTTCAGAATAAAACAAATTACAGACTAAATGTATCTTCCCTACCCGAAGGATGGTATGTTTTAAAAATCTTCAACACGGCGGGAAAACAGACGAAAGTTCACAAACTGATTAAAAACTAACTACTATGAAAAAGTCAAAATTTATATTGCTCGGTATTGTTGCACTGTTCTCACTGTCGTTATCCGCGGAAATAACAGGAGAACAGGCAGATGCTATTGTACTCGAATACATTCAAAACGAAATAACATGGGATTACGCCCTTCTCAGAAACGACAACCAGCCAAACGAAGACGGCAAAACTTCCGTAACATGGTACAACGGTAACTCACTTATTACAGAAAGTTTAAGCGTTGAATATCCATGTTGGGTCTATTTCGTACACAATCCGGATGCAAACGGCCCATCTACCATTTTATATCTGTTCGTCAATCAAGAAGACGGAAACTTGCTTGCAATAAAAAAAGATCAGGCTTTCGGCGTAAACATAGAAAATTGGACAAAAATAACAATCGGCGAAGTAACCCCCGTCACGCTGTCAGACTTCGTTTTACCCGACGATTTCCAATGGCCGGAACTGTATCCCAACGACGTTTACCTATTTAATTCCCAACAACAGCTCGCCCCTTATATCACCGGTACAGAGGTAGATATTGACGTCGATTTTGAAGAATATTCATTGCTGGCAGTTCATGGATGGGCTACCTATGGTATTGAACAAATTGATAAACGCTTACAGGAAATTTCGTCCAATAAATATCAACTCGATATCGATATAACGCTGAACGATGCAACAGTAGTGCCCCGTTGGACAGTATCTTTGTTAGTTCCCAAAATTTCCGACGAAGCGAAAATCAGACTGTTTATCAATGGAAAAGAAAATCCCCTATACAGAAAAACTATCATTGACAAATGGAAATTGACAGAGATCTCAACCGCATACAATTACGACGCTCAAAATCCTGAAACAGTTGACTATTCAAACGATAATATCATTTACGATTTCCTTACCGACAATCAATTGGAAATCTCCGGTTATATCGCAGGTGATTTGACGGAAGGCGAACATTTCTACAGTTACGAAAGACCGCACGTCGGACCGTCATCCCTGCCCGGGCCAAATCTCACAATAGATGACGACGATAAGTTATATTGTTGGGCCCTAACAGACGATGACAAGATGACCATAACAGGCGAAAAAGTAACCGGAAAGGTTGTTGATGAAACCGGCCTGACAGTTGAACAGGGAACAGTCGTCAGGTGGACCAAAACGTTTATCAAATTGAAATAGACGATTACAACTGTATCTTTAAAAATTCCGCAGGCAGATTAACAGTTTGTCTGCGGAATTTTTTTAAGAGAAACTTCGTTCAAAGCTTACGATTTTACCGTATTCTTTTGCGGTTTCGGAAAAATGTAGTACTTTTGTGCCCGCTAATACAAATTTCAAATTAAATTCTTAGAAAAAATGGCAACAAAAATCAGATTACAAAGACACGGTCGCAAAGACTATGCGTTTTACCACATTGTGATTGCCGATAGCAGAGCCCCACGAGATGGGAGATTTATCGAAAGGATCGGGTCTTACAACCCAAACACAAATCCTGCCACAGTAGACTTAAATTTCGACAGGGCTTTGTATTGGCTGCAAGTCGGAGCACAACCAACCGACACAACAAAAAACATCCTATCCCGCGAAGGCGTGCTCCTTAAAAAACACCTGCTCGGAGGAGTGAAAAAAGGCGCTCTCACGGTAGAAGAAGCAGAAAAAAAATTCGAAGACTGGCTAACAGTTAAAAAATCCACCGTCACAGCGGAAATCAACAAACTGAATGAAGCAGCGTCTTCCGCCTACAAACTAAAACTTGAAGCCGAAAAAGCAGTGAACAAGGCAAAAGCAGAAGTGTTGGCACGCAAACGTAAAATAGCCTTCGAAGCCGCCGAAAAGGAAAAAGAAAAAGAAACAGAAGCGGTCGCAACGCCCGAAACTCCAACCAATGAGCAATCCGCTCCGACATCGGTCGCAACACCCGAAACCCCGGCCCCGGAAGAACCGGCTCCAGCGTCGGAAGAAACTCCCGATGAACAAAAATAATCCTTGACAGCCGTTACGGTTTCCTGTCGGCTGAAAACTTTTCACAGAAGATAAAGGGGTTATAACCTCTATGATTGTTATTTTAGTGAGTTGCAGGTGAAAGCGTGCAACTCTTTTTTGTAAATGCAATTCCAACTTCAACATATTGACGCAAAAACCAACGCCAGAACAGGACTGCTCAATACCGGTCACGGCGCAATAGAAACGCCGGTTTTCATGCCGGTCGGTACACAAGGGACAGTCAAGGCAGTGCATTTCCGGGAACTGAAAAACGAAATAGGAGCGCAAATCATCCTCGGAAACACCTACCATCTCTATCTTCGCCCGGGTGTTGAAATCATCGAACAAGCAGGCGGTCTCCACCGGTTCAACGGTTGGAACGGCCCGATTCTGACCGACAGCGGCGGTTTCCAGGTCTTTTCGCTGGCGGAAAACCGTAAATTGCACGAAGAAGGCGCTGAATTCCGTTCCCATATAGATGGTTCCAAACATCTTTTTACCCCCGAAAAAGTGATGGATATAGAACGCAGTATCGGCGCCGACATCGTTATGGCCTTTGACGAATGTACGCCCGGCGAGGCAAACTATGAATACGCAAAACGTTCGCTGGGACTTACCGAACGCTGGCTCGACCGCTGTATCAAACGTTTCAACGAAACCGAATCGAAATACGGTTACCAACAAAGCCTGTTCCCGATAGTACAGGGCTGCATCTACCCCGAGTTAAGGCGGCAGGCGGCTGAAAACGTCGCATCCAAAAACGCCGACGGCAACGCTATCGGCGGCCTGGCGGTAGGTGAATCCGTCGAAAAAATGTACGAAATGATCGAACTCGTCAATGGAATTCTTCCAAAGGACAAACCCCGCTACCTGATGGGCGTCGGAACGCCTGCCAACATCGTCGAGGCGATAGAACGGGGAGTCGATATGTTCGACTGCATAATGCCTACCCGAAACGGCCGTAACGGACAATTGTTTACATACGAGGGAATCATTAACATAAAAAATAAAAAGTGGGAAAACGATTTCAGTCCTGTCGAGAAAAACGGAGCGTCACCGCTCGACCGGTTTCATACAAAAGCATATCTTCACCACCTGTTCGCCGTCAATGAGATTCTCGGACTGCAAATTGCCTCCATCCACAATCTTGCATTTTACACGAGATTGGTTAGCGATGCGAGAAAACATATCATTGAAGGGGATTTTTCGCGATGGAAAGCATCATCTCTTCCCGGCCTGAAAAACAGATTGTGACCGATTACGATGAATACGATGAAAAAGCAAATGTTGATTATCGACCGGTACATTATCCGGAAATTTCTCGGAACATACATCTTTACGATAGCGATGATTATCGCCATCACCATCGTTATAGACCTCAACCAGAAAATCGACAATTTCATAAAAACTTCTCCACCGATTTACAACATCATAGTCGATTATTACCTGAATTTCATTCCCTATTTCATCAATCTTTTCAGTCCCCTGTTCGTCTTCATTGCAGTTATTTTCTTTACCTCCAGGATGGCGGAAAATTCCGAAATAATCGCCCTTATGTCGAGCGGACTGAACTTTCGACGATTACTGCGCCCTTATATGATCTCGGCGGTAATCATCGCCCTGTCCACGTTCCTGCTCAACAGCTTCGTTATCCCCCCCGGAAACGTTAAACGTATAGAGTTTGAAAACCGCTACGTCCGCAACAAAAGCGTGGATTATGCCTCCAATATACAGCTGAAAGTCGAACCCGGAATTATTGCCCGTTTCAACAATTTCGACAACAGCACCCGTCGCGGTAAAGGCTTTTCACTTGAACGGTTCGAAAATAAAAAACTTGTTTCACGTCTGACGGCAAGGGAAATCTTTTGGGATTCACTCTACCACTGGCACGTAAACGACTACATGATCCGTGACTTTGAAGGTATGAAAGAAATTATTTCCTCCGGCGAAAAACTCGATACCATACTCACCATAGTACCTTCCGATTTCCTGATTTCGGCCCATGACTCCGAACAACTGACAACCCCGCGCCTGAAAGCGTATATCGACCGGCAAAAACAGCGAGGGATAGGTAATATCCAACTCTTCGAAATAGAGTACCACCAACGGTTCGCCATGTCGTTCGCAGCATTCATATTAACCATAATCGGCGTATCGCTCAGTTCAAGGAAAGTAAAGGGAGGTATGGGACTTAACATCGGTATCGGTATGGGACTGAGTTTTTCATACATCCTGTTTTTGCAGGTTTCATCAACCTTTGCCGTATCGGGTATGGTTAATCCGTTTATCGCCGTCTGGATTCCCAACCTGCTTTTTGCCGTTATAGCGGTGTGGTTGTACAGGAAAGCGCCAAGATAATAAGACACGTATATGATGATATTTATTCAAGACACAATAATCAGCTCCGATTTGACGGATGAATATTTCTGTTGTAACCTTTCGGGTTGCAAAGGAATATGTTGCGTGGAAGGCGAATCGGGTGCACCGATCGAAGAATCGGAAATAGTTCATCTGGAAAAAGTTTTACCCATCGTTTGGAACAGCCTTTCAGTAAAGGCAAGGCGTGTAATTGAACGGCAGGGAATTGTTTATCTCGATACCGACGGCGAATATGTTATCTCCATTGTCGATGGAAAGGATTGCATATTTACCTGTTACGACGAACATGACGTCTGCCGTTGTGCCATCGAAAAGGCATATCGCGAAGGGAAAACCGATTTCCGCAAACCTATTTCATGCCATCTTTATCCTGTCAGGGTGAGGCAATACAAAGAATACCGGGCCGTCAACTATCATCATTGGGAGGTTTGCGATATAGCGCGGGAACAGGGAAAGCAGCGAGGAATAAAAGTTTATCAATTCCTCAAAGAACCTCTCATAAGAAAATTCGGTGAAGAGTGGTACAATGAACTTGTAGCGTCAGACGTTTAGCGCATCGGCCACAACAAACGTACTTCCACCGACAAAAATCACATCCCGTCGAGTCGCACAACGTCTTGCAGCTTTCAGAGCGTCGGCGACGGTCGGAAACGCTTCTCCATGCAAGCCGAAAATAACCGCTCTTTCCGACAAAACGGCAGCGTCAAGAGCACGCGGTATCGACGCCTGTGTGAAATAATACTTCGCCTCCGACGGCAAGAGGGCAAGAACGGCCGAAATATCCTTGTCATTTACCATTCCGAAAACAATATGCAGGTTATCGAATTTTTCCATCTGCAACTGTCGGACATTGTATTCCATACCGCCAACATTGTGTCCCGTATCCAAGATGATTTTAGGTTCATGCCCTGCAATCTGCCACCTGCCCATAAGCCCCGTGTTTTCGGTGACATGAAGAAATCCCTGATGGACGTGTGAACGGCGAACGGCGAACTTTGAAAAGCGGCTAAGCATATTGATTGCACAAAGTACGGTAGCGGCATTTTTCTCTTGAGCATAACCGCCGAGTTCACATTCGATATTAAAATATTTGCGAGTTTCAAACGACAAGCGTCCGGAAGGAAGGATCTTTGAGGAGAGAATCGGTTTTTCATCTTCCGCAAAAACAAAATCATTACCTGTCTGCCCGTTAACCTCCCTGTACGATTCAAACACTTCCCTCACTTCACCCTGTGCTTCACCTATCACAACCGGCACACCGGGTTTTATGATACCTCCTTTTTCGCGGGCAATAGCCGTCAACGTGTCACCCAGCAAAGCAGTGTGGTCGAAACTGATGTTAGTGATGACGCTCAAAATCGGAACAATCACGTTCGTGCAGTCGAGACGACCGCCAAGCCCGACTTCTATCACCGCTATATCTACATCACGGTCAGAGAAATATGAAAACGCCATACCTGTCGTAAGTTCAAAGAACGAGGGCCTGACAGATTCAAAAAAATCACGATGCCGTTCCATGAAATCAACGATATATTCTTTGTCGATCATTTGCCCGTTGACGCGGATACGCTCTCGAAAATCCGACAGATGAGGGGACGTGTATAAACCGGTACGATAGCCTGCCTCCTGCAACAGAGAGGACAACAGATGACTTACCGAACCTTTGCCGTTTGTTCCCGCAACATGGATTGTCGCATAGCGGCGATGCCTGTATCCGAGATGTTTGTCGATCAGAAAAGAATTTTCCATCCCTTCCTTGTATGCTGCGCTACCTACTGCCTGAAACATCGGTGCGCTGCTGTACATATAATTAATAGTCTGTTCGTATGTCATGTATTTAATAATAATCGGTTTTGCCGGTTTGCACTAACTTTCTGCAAAATTAGCGGATTTTTATCTGTTAAGCTGCCCGGTCGTTCAGCTCACGAGATACGTCATTCATCTAATACGCTATCAGGTGCGGTCTTCAAGTTAAAAATCGTCAGGCAGTGTTTTGTAGTTGTTGTTTTATGCCTGCGAAGCTAAATTTTTACTACCTTTGCCCGTATGGGAGAACGCGATGGAAACGGTTTTTCGATGAATCACTATAACGAAGAAGAAACGCTCGACAGGTTACGCAGCAGAGATGTTCATAAGCAGCGTGCGGCGTTCGGCGATGTTGTCGCGTTTTACAGCAAAAAACTGTACGGGCAAATCCGCAAAATGGTCATCTCGCATGACGACGCTAACGACCTTCTGCAAAATACTTTCATGAAAGCATGGCTCAATATTGATCTTTTTCGCGGTGAGGCAAAACTTTCCACATGGCTTTACCGTATTGCCTTTAACGAAACCATTACTTTTCTTAACAGGGAAAACACCCGGAACACCGTCTCGATAGACGCCGAGAACGCACATTTTGCGGAGCGACTTGAGAGTGACGAATATTTTGACGGCGATGCTCTTCAGATAAAGTTTCAGAGAGCGATTGCCTCTTTGCCTAAACGGCAGCGTCTGGTTTTCAATACCCGTTACTACGAGGACATGCCGTACGGCGAGATGTCGGAAATTTTCGGCACTTCGGTCGGCGCACTTAAAGCGTCTTATCACCACGCCGTAAAAAAGATTGAAAAATTTATAAACAACGAGGAGCCGTCTTAGTACGCGTCGTTATGCACCGTCTTTACCGCACGTCCCGAAGGGTCTATCATTTTCCCGAACGCTTCGTCCCATTCGATGGCGACAGGGGTACTGCATGCAACCGAAGGCACTGAGGGCACTGTCTTTGCGGCGGCTTCCGAGGGGAAGAGTTCTTCGAAAATAGTACGGTAGTGATATTCTTCTTTTGTCATCGGCGGATTTATCGGGAAACGTTCTTCGACGGAGGCAAACTGTTCGTCGGACACCTGTGAGGACGCTATCTCGCGCAGGGTGTCGATCCAGCTGTACCCTACCCCATCGGAAAACTGTTCTTTTTGTCTCCAGGCCACGCTTTCGGGCAGGAAGCTTTCGAACGCTTTGCGCAGTATCCATTTTTCCATGCGGCTTTTCAGGCCGCTCAATTTGTCTACCGGATTCAGTCGCATTGCAACATCCAGGAATTCCTTGTCGAGGAAAGGCACACGGCCTTCCACACCCCATGCTGCGAGAGATTTGTTGGCTCTCAGGCAATCGTAGAGATGCAGTTTTTCAAGTTTACGTACCGTTTCCTCGTGCAGGGCTTTTGCGTCGGGCGCTTTATGGAAATACAGATACCCTCCGAAGACCTCGTCTGCGCCTTCTCCCGAGAGTACCATTTTGATGCCCATCGA
>JAIRMF010000115.1 GCA_031258895.1 Dysgonamonadaceae bacterium
AACATCAGGCTAGGGTACATTTTCTCCATCGCCACCATATCCCAATGGCCCGCCTTGCGCAGCGACTCCACCCATTTGGCATAGTCGTTGGTCAATCCGGCAACGCCTCCCGTTTGCCGCAAGTTTATATTCTTGTACTTGGTCGATGTGGTAGTGGTCTGGGACGAACCGGACGCCTGTTTGTACGCGGCTCCGCCCCCGATTTTCTCAACTTCCCCTTTGAACGATGCGGAAAATTCCTTCTTTTCCTCCTCTGCCAGGGAAAACTCCGAAATCGTCGTCTCCTCGGTGGAATACAACGCCCCTCCGAGCGAAAATTCCAAAGGTATATAATAGCCCCATTCGTTGAGCGCTTCAAGCAGTTTGGTGCATTTGACCCTGTTGCTGTTGCCCGACATCACGGACGTCTCCACAGCTTTGACAAATGCCTCATTGACAGCCAGACGGTTTTCATTGATCTTAAAACTCACTTTGCGCACCACAAAGCGCGAACTGAGGTATTCTTTTACGTCGCTCTTCGTTGTCGTCTTGCTCTTTTCGTGTTTGAATTCGCTTTCCGCGCTGACATAAGGCGAACTGAGCGACACCGACGTGGTGGTGGTTTCCATCATCTTCAACTCGCTGGTCACTTTCGAAAAAGCGTATGACGATACGACGCTGGTATTGACCCGCGGAGAATTGACGGCAGGTTCGTAGTCGCCTTTCCACGAAAAAAGGTCGTTGAACGTTTTGACAAAGCCGTCGTTCTCCTTGAACGTAAGCCCCCTGAACAATTGTATGTTTTCGAAAATGGCCTTACGCTGTCCTTTATTTAATGCCCTGTAGGTATCGACTCCCGATTCGGTTTCGGGCTGGGGTTTGTCTGCCGTTCCGATCTTTATTACGGAGTTGTCTTCTAGGATAAGGCCCAACTTGACCGTAGATTCGGAATTACGGTCTACTTCGCTACCCTTGAAGAGGAATATATCGTCCTGCCCCATCATTTTTTTTCCGGAGAGGAATGTGCGCGCGTCGCGCAGTAACATTTCACTATCCATAGGGACGGATTTGCTCTGCCCGTCGGTGTGTATTACTTTTATAAGTGCTTCCATAATATTTTAATATTTATTTCCATAATGAAGGATCGAGGGAGTTATATCCCTTGATTACTTTTTCTGCATCTTCCCAGGTCTTGAACACGAAGAAATAAACAATCACTTCGCCTAAAGCCTGCTCCCATGGATCCGCTTTATAATCTTTTACGGGCGCTCCCCACTCCTGTTGCGACGGTTTTCCGGGAACGGGTGCTCCCGGTTCGATAGCCCCTCCGGGAACGACAACAGTATTATTATCGGCATTTGCCAGAAACCGGGCGGTTTTAAGATCGAATCCTGCCGCAACCGCATTTGGGGCCGCTTTAGTCGCTTTAACCTTTTCTACCGGCGGGAGTGCGTTCGATGCGATCTTATTGCCGTCGGACAGGGTCACAGAAGTTATCCTACGGGTTTTAAATTTGACCTTTTGATAAAGAATGTCCATTCCGGGTCTGATATCGGTTATTTTGCTGGTCGGCTGGATAGCGATCGCTTTTTTATCATCCTGATAACGGCGTATGACAGTCTGTTCGTATTTATCCGTGCCGTTTCTGAAGTTCAACAATAGTTCATTGACTATCGGAGTTCCGCCGTCACTGCCTATCTGGAAGGAGAAACCGGCTGCTCCCCACGAACTGATCGTAAATTCCACCTGAGAACCGGCACAGCATACGCATACATGATCATAGGCTCCCACTACATTTTTGCTGGTCGGAATCACATCGGTAAGCATTAGCGGCTGAAAGGCTTTCAACCGTTGATTCTCCGCTATCGCATCCGGATCACTGTTATTCAGCCTGCACGAAACTCCCACATGGCGATTGAACCACATAGGGGTATTGAACCCCACAAGGTCGGGTTTTTTTCGCGCGAAATTATTGGTGATGATGATCTGCCCGTCGGGACCCAGCAGTTCCTCGTAGGGCATAAACCGTTCAGTGCTGATCGGAATCAGCACATCGTCCAGAGTCATCCTCCCTGTCCCCAATTTTCTCACTACGAAACGATAGCCTATGTCGACGTTTTCATTGTCGTCCGGCATAAAATTGTTCTTTGCTTTGAGCGCCGCACGCACATTGGAGAGGTGTGTCCCGGCTTCGAGGGTAATCTCGACGATATCGTTCTCGCCCGTCCCTTTGTAGCATTTTACCTTTGTAACTCCCATAAATTTACAATATTAAAGTGAACTTATTGATTCTTAAGTGAATATTTTATCGATATATAGAATTAGCAAATCCTGTATCGCACAAAGATATTGTTTTTTAGCAATATAATAAACGCCCGATAACAGTTATTTCATTCGTCTTTTCTCCACACTCCATCTGGCTTAAACGGATGCCGTTTTCCACACTCCAGACATTCACTGAGTGCAAAGGAGATTTACCGTGAAAACTATCCTTAGAACCTCGAGCGGTTTTTCCATCGATCGCAATTACTCGGTCCGATGTTCCATCCTCTTTCAATCCTTGAGACCAGGAAATGAAACAACGTTCAAATTGCGCCGGATTTAATGCCTGAAAGACACGATTGATTGTATTATGAGATGATGTACCGTTCTCCAAACGAAGAATCTGTTTAAGAAAATCAATGTTCTCCTTCCCGTATAACTCTATTGAGTCACAAGATTCGGCTCTTGACAAGACAGCTAAGATGCTTAAGATTATGATGTCGGACAATTCGTGGCGCTTACGCCGATTTACACGAGGATCATGTAGTGAGACAAATGCTTAGTGAAGAGAAGTGTAGACCATATTAGTGGATGTTTTGATGAGGTCACAAAGGTAAAGATTGCACTGCAGATGTGGAACAACAAGAGCATTAGGTTTTTCAACAAGTAAACAGATTCTCGGTGAATAACTATTGAGTTACGAATTTTTAGACGCGTTGACCCTGATAATTGAATAGGTTCTGTTTTTGCTAAACTATTTTTTTGACACTGTCCACTAAATTGTGTAAATGGTAATGCGGGTCTGCTGATTCGCATTACTTTTTTTCACTAATTTTGATAGTTGATATTTATGGACAGTATGGTAAAGAAGCACGATGCGGTTCCGAAGGAACTGCTAAGCAAGGAGTTTTTAAGTCAGTTCAAGACGGAGGACGATGTGAGTCGATTTTTGAGCGATTTGCACGCCCAAATACTTGAGCAGATGCTCGAAGGTGAGATGGATTCTCATTTGGGATACGAGAAGCACTCCGCGTCAGGTAATAATACGGGCAACTCGCGTAACGGGAGTTTTTCCAAGACGATCTGCACCGAGCATGGTCAGAGCGTTATCCAGGTTCCGCGCGACCGTCAGGGCGAGTTCGAACCCGTTGCCGTACCCAAGCACCAAAGCCGCGGATTATCTATCGAGCGGTTGGTTGTCTCGCTCTACGCGAAAGGCATGAGCGTGTCGGATATCGAGGGGATGAAC
>JAIRMF010000113.1 GCA_031258895.1 Dysgonamonadaceae bacterium
AACGGATGATAAGGGAATTTTTAAAATTTCGGTGTCGGAAGAAGACGGGGAGTGGCTTTACGCTTCTTTCCCGGGCTATTCAACAGACAGCCTAAAGATTATAGATGATACGTCAGGGCTGGAATTTTTACTCACAGAGGATACAAATCTTGCGGAAGTGATTATAGACGGTACTCAGAAGGGTATAGTTTTCAGCCGTTTGGATATAGGTAAAACGGAACTGATTACAAAGACCGGACTGATGAAAATGGCTTGCTGCACATTGGCGGAAAGTTTTGAGAACAGCGCGACGGTTACTGTGGGATTCACAGACGCAATCTCAGGCACGAAACAAATCCAGCTCCTTGGCCTTGCAGGACTCTACGGACAGTTAATGTACGAGAATGTCCCCGTTTACAGGGGCCTCCTTGCGCCGTTCGGATGGAATTACGTGCCGGGACAGTGGATGGAATCGGTTTGGATTTCGAAGGGCGCCTCGTCGGTTGTGAACGGATACGAATCAATTTCGGGACAGATCAATGCGGAAATGCGAAAGCCGAATCAAACCGAGCCGCTGTTCATTAATCTTTATTCGGACGTGCTGGGACGTTATGAGGCAAACATTACGTCTGCCGCGAAGGTGACGGAAAGTCTCTCTGCAGGCCTTCTGATCAACGGGGCTACCGAGACAAAAAGCGTCGCAGGGGATATATATCACGACCGTAACAAAGACGGATTCCGGGATATGCCGGAGTCCGGGACGCTTAACGTTTACAACCGCTGGGTCTACATTAAAGATAAGATACAGTCGAGAACAGGATTGCGACTATTGTATGACGGTCGCCGAGCAGGGCAGTTAGAACAGGCGGAACACATTATAACGGAAAATGACCTGCAGGGACTTTATACGACAGAGATAGAGAACAAAAACCTTACGGTGGAAAATAAAACGGGCGTCATGATAGATGAAAACGGAAAGAGTATAGGAATAATCTCTTCGTTTAACAGTTCCCGACAAAACTTGGAATACGGCAGGAAGCTGTTTAAAGGTTCGCAACAATCGTTTTATGCAAACGTCCTATACACTAACACCGAGAACCCATTGCATAACTATACCGTGGGAGCGAGTTTAATCTTGGATGACTACAATACATGGTATGAGGACATGCTTAAACCGACCGGAGCAGGCATAATACAAACCCCACGTGCGGAAATAAACCGCAGGGAGGTCGTTCCGGGCGCGTTTGCAGAGTATACGTTCAACAGCCACGACAAATTAATTCTCACGGCAGGGATAAGAGAAGACCGGAACTCGTATTTTGGCTGGCTCCTAACGCCGAGAGTCAATATCCGATACAATATAATACCGGAACTTGTCATTAGAACATCCGCGGGTAAGGGATACCGTTCCCCGAACGTCATTACTGACAACGCGGGATTGTTGGCAACTTCCCGACAATTCAACATACAAACCGTTGACAGCCTTAACATTGAGGACGCATGGAATTACGGCGGCAGCCTAAGCGCGTACATCCCCGTCCTTAACGATAAAACATTAACGGTAAGCATAGACTACTTCCACACACGGTTTATAAATCAGGCGGTAGCGGATTTCGAACGAAGCCCATACTCAGTATTTTTCTACAACCTGCAAGGAAAGTCAAGCGCAGACGCAATACAGGCCGACCTGTCGATTTCACCGCTAAATGGACTCGATATATTTGCCGCGGTGCGGTATAACAGCACGAAAGTCACGTATACGGACGGAAACCGACACTATACACTCGAAAAACCACTCATTTCACGCTACAAAGGACTGTTTAACGTCTCCTACGCAACGGCGAGACGCGCCTTCGTATTCGATATAACCGCCCAGGCAAACGGGCCGTCCCGCCTCCCAAGCACTAAAGGTTACAGCGCAGAGCAGGAATACTCGCCACCGTTCACAATATACTTCGCGCAAGTGACTAAAAACGCCAAACATTTCGATATATATGTCGGAAGTGAGAATATACTCGACTTCCGACAGTCAGACCCAGTGCGACACTACTCGCAACATTTCGGACAGGACTTTGACGCTTCCGTAGTATGGGGACCGGTCACCGGACGAAAGATTTATGCCGGAATCCGATGGAGAATAGGAAAGACGCTTCACTAAACTTATTAATACGCTTTTATGAAAACAAAAAAATCATTCATTATCATGCTCGCGGCATTCTCAATGTCCTGCGCGACCGTCTCAGCACAGGAAAATGTCAAAAAAGAAGAGAAAAAGGAACAGCAGGAAACAAAAAGACAGAAGAAAACAGTTCAAGAGGTCGTCTTTAAGGTTAATATGACATGCGAGAACTGTAAGGCGAAGATCGAGAAAAATGTCGCATGGGAGAAAGGAGTCAGGGATCTGGTCGTTAACCTCAACAGAAAGCTCGTTACAATCAAGTACGACGCCTCAAAAACCGACGAGGAAACGCTTAAAAAAGCGATAGAAGCGCTCGGATACACCGCGGAAAAGCAGGAAACAGCCGCGCAAAAGAAATAACCCCGCGCGCCTTCGGCAACCACATTAAGACATTGGTAAACAAGCCGATTCGGAGTGTGGGAACATGTCTTTCCGACGTCGTAAAACTGTGCGCAAACGCAAAAAAAGCCGTCCGCAAAGGCGAACAGCCAAAATGTCATGTCTATAACTTATGTCCGATTGATTACACCCGAAGCCCCAAAGACAATAACGCAGGTCACTCCGAAAGCACCCGCAAGCCCACCAAAAGCGCGTCGCAGAGCCGTGTCGTCTCGTCAAGATGCGCCCTAAGCTCCCGCGCGAACAAACTCTCCTCAAAACCGCCACGTACCAACTCAAAATCGAGCCTGCTCTCCTCCTCGCCGCCATCAATGCCGAAACCAGCCCGCGATGCAAGAACAAACTCCTTACGTGCATCCGAATACAGCAGGCCGTCAAGAAAAACAACGCTCTCCCTCCACGTCTCCACGATACAAGCAAGCTCCGCACAGGTACACCTCTCCATCTCAACGCCATACGTCTGCCGGATTAAGTCCACTGCCCAAACCCACTCGCCAACGCAATAATTACTGTGCATCTCAGCGAAACGTTCCGAAACAGCGTCAAGCGTGCCGATAACACCGGTCTCTATGTCCGAGAGCAGGCGCGCAACTTCGCTCTTAGGTGCAACAAGACCGGCCAGATCCGTCCACTCTCCAAGACCAACAGCGGTATCGGGAACAAGACGTCTCCGCAATTCATCCACACTTCCGAATGCCAAGCTCCCAAGGCGTTTTACCAGCGAATCCCCCAAAAACTTGTGCAGCGCCGCTTTATAAAGCTTGAGCCCCTTCTCAAGAGAATAGCGCTGAATCCTCGTCCTCTTATAATGATATGAATCCGGCGTGCCGACAGAACTCGACTTCAAACTCTCCAGTATCTCAATGCCGCTCAGTATCCGACTAACAGAATACGGGTTTAACAGATTAAAATTGATACAGTCCAAAAGGTTGGGATCAGTGCGCCGGTCACGGGTCGGCCACTTCTGTGCATCGCGGACCGTACCCGCATTACGAAGATTTATGCCCGGCACCAGAACGCTGTCGCCATCGCTTTCAATCAGATATGAGAACGGCATATCGGAAGTGTCCGGATGCTTGTAGTGACGTCCGGTTACAAGCGTAAAAGCGCCTATTCTTGCGGGCCACAGAAGATATGAATCACTCGCCGTTTTTGAACCTCGTTCTACAATTCCCTGATGAATCGGACCAAGTTTATACATATGATTGCTCTGATTCGAGCCGCTTCCTGCATTCAGAAATGAGTAGTATCCTGCGATTAAGAGGGTTGATTTATGATGCGTCACCGTGTAAGGTCCGGCGAATATGGAGCAAGCTTCGCCATGTAAGGCGTGACAGTTGGCAAAAAACAGAGAGTTATCGGACGAATATTGTTTACCGATTACGCATCCCTGTCCGACGAACGTATCGAAAATTTCCGCCCCGTGTGATATTTCGGAATTACTGCAAACGATAAAATTCTGAGCAATGACACTTACCCCTATGTAGACCGGCGCTTCACGGCAACTGTTAATAGTCCCGTTCGTTAAGCTGTGTACTCCATCGAGACAGGCATATTCACCTATTCGCATGTTTTTGATTGTGCGGCAATTGGTCAGCCGTGCGTTTTTGGCGATGATTCCTCTGTCCGATTCGATCGAAGTCGCATAATCTTTTATCATTTCGAAAAGCCTGTTTATTGAGGCCGGTCGGTAGCGATACAGAGCCATGATATATGCCAGATGAGCAGACAGTTTGTCGTAAATAGGGATTGCTCTTCCTCCTGTTTCGTCAAGTACGTTTATCGACAAACCGTTACCGAATTTGCTTATTCCGTCTGTGGAGATCATGTCCACGTTTTCGATAACGACGTTGTCTTCTATGATGTAGTTGGATATTGAATTGTTTACGTGATTTATATAGACGTTATTTCCGATTGAGCAGTTATGAATTGTTGCGCAAAAGATGCCGGAGTGTTTTTTCAGTCCTCCCTGGAACGTTATTTCGTCATTGAGTTCTCCGATTCTTATTTTACCGGAAAAATTTACGTTTGCCACGTATTGGGGGTTAAATCCTTCTTTTTTGACTTCAATTTGCGTCCAGCATTCGCATCGGCAACCTTGAGCGGACAATGCGTTTATTTCCTGCCGTGTTAATTGGCGATACATTTCGATGTTTTGTTTATGTATTGGGGGAGAGCGAGAAACGGGGCTCGAACCCGCGACCCCGACCTTGGGAAAGTCGTGCTCTACCAACTGAGCTATTCTCGCATAACGGCTGCAAAATTACTCAAAAGTATTGAGTTTTGCAAAAAAGGAGTGCTTTCACTAATAATTTATTTACACACGACCCGGAAGCCAAAACCGTAGCCGCGGTCGGTCGGGTAGTTGCTGTGGCGATCCGAAACACAACATTCGGACTCTACACTGCTCCAGCGGCCGCCGCGCGAGACGCGATAAGTACCGCTGTTAGAGCCGTGAGGGTTGTTACTATCATAATTTTGTTGGTACCAACTCCATGTCCATTCCCAAACATTCCCGGTCATATCGTGAAGGCCAAGCTCATTGGCGGTTTTCGTTGCTACGGGCTTGGTGCCGTAAACATTTTTATAATCGCCGGCGCAATCATCGATGTAGGAGGTGTTGCTGTCGTAGTTATTGCCGCTATACCAGGCAACCTCACAAGCCGTATTGCCACCCGAAAAATAATAATCAAAAGTATTTTTACCCGAGTTTGACTGGCTCTTCAGACCACCACGTGCAGCATATTCCCACTCGGCCTCATAGGGAAGACGGTAACCGTTTTTAGTGAAATCGCAGTCGGCATTATCCCAATCGGTGTTCGTATTGGACTCATGAGGAACACCTTTATAAGTTAAAGTATCGAAATTCACGCCTTGTACGGTATAACAGGGCGTCTTGCCTTCAAGAATACTCAACTTATTACAGTAAGCAATAGCATCGTAACAATTAACATATTCAACAGGCAAAGCCGAAGTTGCACCACTTTTAGCATAATGGCTGTCAGTCTCACTGTTACCGCACTTGAAATAAGAGGGATTTACGCCCATCACATACTCAAACTGTGCCTGTGTTACTTCCGTCTTGCTCATCTTAAAGCTCGAAATGTCCGCTTGGTAACTACCGGTTTCTGGGTCGGAGGAGGGGACTCCGGAAGAAGGATCTTGCAACTTCGCACCGATAAAAAATTTGCCACCTGCAATGTCAATCATCTCCGGCTTAAAGAACTCCGGCGGACATTGCTGTATCCACTTCGACCCGTTCCATGTCTCGACGCATCCGTTGCAGGTATTGAAGAGTTGAAGGCCGCGAGCAGCATCTTTGTCGGTCAAGGTGAGTGCGTCACGCTGTATGGTATTCATCTGGGGCAATCTGAATCCCCGCGTGCCGCCACCGGCAAGTTCAAGTACTGAAAACGGCTGCGGGGCGTATAGAGACCCGATAGTGGCTTGTGCTGTTGCCCTGTCAACAGTGCAGAAACAGAGTGCAAAGAGAATTAAAAAGAATGTTCGTTTCATTGTTGTGTTTATTTTTTAGTTTGATAAAAATGCAAATGAATATGGGCAAAGCGTAGCTCGGGGAGATGTCTCCGCAGCTCGGGGAGATATCTCCGCGACCCAGGGAGACGCCTCCGCAGCCCGGAGAGATGTCTCCGCAGCCCAGGGAGATGTCTCCGCGACCCGGGGAGATGTCTCCGCAACTCGGGGAGATGTCTCCGCCGTTACAATATATATATGTGGATGTCGTACCGACTTCGCGGCATCGACGGTATATGCATGAATAAGCCCTCCTGACCGATCCGTCGTGAAGGGCGGCAAAAATGTCGTCCGAAGACTTATCGCACGACAGGCGTTCTGCGCGCGGCTTTAAACGGTAATGTGTGTGTGTGTGTGTGTGTTAATAAATTATCCAACGCCGCCAAATATTTCGACGCAGTCGGCAATAAAATTATGTCTGTATGGGTTGCTGTTATAGTCATAACGGGTGCAAAGGTAAGTGTTATTTTTTAAAACAACAAAATAATAACAGAAAAAATCACCGGAAATACCAATGCAATAAACTGTTGTTTATTCCGTTTATTATTCCGAAAACATTCACCGAACAACGAATGACAAAAATATTTGTGGCCATAACTCTGATTTGCGTGCCGTTACAATGCCTTACAATAGAAAACGACGGAACACGATACGCAAAATCCTCGGTACTCGCTGCCGGTAATATCGCAAAAATAAAAGTGACCGAAAACGCAGTCTACAAACTTACTTACGACGACCTGAAAAAATTCGGCTTCAATGACCCCGCAAAAGTCAAAATATATGGCTACGGCGGGCATATCCTCAATGAAAACTTCACAAAACCCTACACCGACGACCTCCCTGAAGTGCCCGTCTACACCAGCAACAACAACAAAACATTCGAACCCGGAGACTTCCTGCTATTCTACGGGCAGGGAACTGTCAAATGGGAATACAACGAAAAACAACTCGCATTCGAACATGAAATCAATCCGTATTCCACCGCCGGATACTACTTCCTCAAAGAAGATCCCGAAGGACCAAAAAAAATGAACGCGAAAACAAACGACAACCTCACAGAAAACACAACCCTGACCGCCTTTGACGATTACGCCGTGCACGAACGGGAACTCAAAGCAATATCAAACACAGGACGAGAACTGTTCGGAGAAAGTTTCGCCGGTAACGCAAATTCACAACAGTTCACATTCTCATTCCCCGGAATCACAAACGAAACAGGCAAAATCAAACTCTCATTCGCCGCAGCGCCAAAATCAGCATTGCCGGTCGTACTCGCACTCAACAAAGATACAATCGTAAAATTCGACGTCCCGGTCGTCTCAAGCGATAACAGAAAAGCTTACATGAGAGAAGGCGTAGGAAGTTGGGAAGGCGAAAAAACAGAACAGACAACACTTACCGTCTCCTGCCAACCCGCACTCGCCTCAATCGCACACCTGAACTATATCACATTGAACGTCCGTCGGGAATTGCGGTTCTATCCCTCCGGCCATACCTTCTTCCGGAACAAAGAAAGCATCGCAAAGCCGGTTAAGTACGTCGTAAACGGGGCGTCGGCAAACTGTCAGATATGGGATATCACAGGTAAACATGACGTCCTTCGGGTAGAAGCGAGCCTGGAAGGGACAACGCTGAGCTTCTCCACCAAACCGGATAACACCTTGCACGAATACGTGATGATTAATCCTTCTTACGACTTTCCCTCACCGGAACTTGTCGGCAAAGTCGAGAATCAGAATCTGCACGCTCTGCCGCAAACAGACATGGTCATCATCGCCCCGACTCCGTACTTGCCATACGCAGCCAAGCTCGCCGAACGACACCGCCAGGAATCCCTGAGAGTTGAAGTGGTGGAAGAAAGCCTTGTCTTCAATGAATTTTCGTCCGGCGCTCCGGACGCTACCGCGTATCGTCGGTTTATGAAGATGTTTTATGACCGTGCGGAATCGGAGGAACAGAAGCCGCGTTACCTGTTGCTTTACGGTGACGGCGTCTTTGAGAATCGCCACCTTACCCCCGACGTATCCAAATTGAACCCGCAGAATTTTCTGCTAACCTTCCAGGTGAAAGAATCTTTGAATGAATTAATATCCTACGGAACGGACGATTATTTCGGTTTTCTTGACGACAGTGAAGGGGTCAATATTGCCTCCGACGGGATTGATATAGGCGTAGGCCGGTTACCGGTCAGCAACATCAGTCAGGCCGGCGACGCGGTAAATAAGATTCTAAACTATATGGACAACAGCGGTCACGGCAATTGGAAGAGCAAGATCATTTTCACAGCCGACAACACGGATTCCTATTCTTCCGGCGATTTTTGCACACATGCCAAACAGGCCGATTCTCTGGCCCGCTACATTGACGCGAACCATCCGCAATACATGCTTTACAAGTACTTTATGGACGCTTACAAGCCCGTCAATACCAATGGCAACACGACTTATCCCGCCGCCAAGAAGGAGTTTTTGAATACCTTAAACGAGGGTTGTTTTCTGCTCAATTATACGGGCCACGGCAGCATCTCGGCGTGGTCCTCGGAGGACATGCTCAACATAATGGACGTCCGGCAGATGGATTATGAGAATTTACCGTTATGGATTACCGCCACCTGTGATTTCGGCTGGTTTGACGACGTTAATACTTCGGCCGGAGAGGAAGCGTTTTTGTCCGGCAAGAGCGGAGCGATAGCGCTCTATACAACGTCAAGGGTGGTTTATTCGCAGAACAATTTCAATATTCACGGTCGTCTGTTGAAGTACCTGTTTGAGAAGGACGTGTCGGGGGCTTATCCCCGTTTGGGGGACGTGTTACGGCGAAGCAAGGTAGATTTGAGGTCGGACGCGAACAAGCTCAACTATGTGTTGCTCGGAGATCCGGCCTTACGGTTAAATTATCCGGATTACAGGGTACGGGTCGAGACGGTTAACGGCGAGGATGTGTCGGGCGATGAAGTAATGTCGTTTCGCGCGCTGGATGATGTTGTGGTAAGGGGCGAGGTTACTGATGAGTCAGGTGCGAGGGTTGAGGATTTTTCGGGTCGTTTGGAGTCTCTTGTTTTTGACAGCAGGAGGCGGACGGAGTCGGTGATGTCGGACGTTGACGGCAATCGTTTTTCGTACGATTCTTATCCGAACCGTATATTTCTCGGTTCGACGGAAGTTACCGGCGGTGAGTTTGAGTTTTCGTTTACCGTGCCGCTGGACATTTCTTATACCTCGGAGAACGGGAAGATGATTTTTTATTCTTCCGGGGATGGCGACGGCGATGCTTTCGGGTTTTTCGACCGTTATAGCTTTGCCGGCACGAATGGCGATGTTGATAACGATGGGCAGGGGCCTCAGATTCGGGGCATGTATTTGAATTCGGAGTCGTTTCGGGATGGTGACGGGGTCAATTCAACGCCGTATTTTTACGTCTCCGTGTTTGACCGGGACGGTATTAATCTTTCGGGCGTCGGGATAGGTCATAAGGCGATGATAAGCATTGACGGGAATCCTCTTTGGACGTATGAAGAACTAAATAATTTCTATTCGGCGGATGATAATTACGGGGGCAGTATCGGTTTTTCGATACCGGAGCTTCCGGCAGGGGAACATTCATTACTGTTTCGGGTGTGGGACATAATGAACAATTTCTCGGAGGATTCTTTGCATTTCACCGTTGTTGACGGTTACCGTCCGTCGTTAGTCAGGTTGTCGGCGTTCGGCAATCCTGCCGTTGAGGGTACGCGTTTTGTGTTTGGCTGCGACCTGCCGGGCACGGTTTTGGGCGTTACTGTCGGCGTTTATGATCTTTCCGGGCGTTTGGTTTGGGAGTATCAGCGGGATGTTTCTGCCGGTTACGGGAAGGATTTTTCGTTTGACTGGGATTTACGCGGGACAAACGGCGTACGTGTCGCGGGCGGCGTGTACGTTTACCGTGCAACGGTACGCACTTCGGGCGGCGTCGAGACCGGTGCGGCTAAGAAGCTGGTTATTTTGGGGCGGTAGTTTAATTGCATTGATTTTAATCATAATAAATTTACAGATATGAACAGGAAGATTTTAGTATTAGTATTTTTTCTGGCGGGTTTTTTCCCCGCCTTACGGGGCGAGGACGCGAAGGACTATTTCAATCCCTTGTCTCACGGTGTTCCGACCTTGACGATAGCTCCCGACGCCAGGGCGAGCGCTATGGGCGATGTAGGTGCGGCTACCGAGCCGGACGTTTTTTCTCAGCACTGGAATCCTGCCAAGTATGCGTTTGCGTACAGCAAGGCAGGGGTAGGCGTTTCCTATACTCCGTGGCTGAAAAAAATAGTTGACGACATTTATTTGGGTTATGTTGCCGGTTATTACAAGTTAGGGACGGAGGATCGTCATGCTTTGAGCGCGTCGCTGCGTTATTTTTCCATCGGAAAAATAGACATGACCGACAATAGCGGTTTTGTGCTGACCGAGATCAGTCCTTTCGAGTTGACGGCCGATGTGGCGTATTCTTTGAAGTTAAGCGAGACGTTTTCGATGGCGGCTGCGCTGAGGTTTATCTATTCCGATTTGGGGATAGTAGATGACGACGTTTATCCGGGCGTAGCTTTTGCGGGCGATGTAGCGGGTTATTACAGTAATTTTGTGATGCTGGGTAACAGTGAATGTATGTTAGGTTTGGGGTTCAATCTCTCGAACATCGGGAGCAAGATTTCGTACGACAACGGAATAACCAACAATTTTATTCCCACGACCCTGCGCCTGGGGGGTTCTTTGCTGATGCCGTTAGACAATTACAATTCCTTGTCGGTAAATCTGGACGTGAGCAAGTACGCTATACCTACTCCGGCGGACACTCGCGAGATGACGCCGGACGAACAGGACGCCGTGATGCGGGATTATTATGCGATGTCTCCAATTAGCGGCATTTTTAAATCATTTACCGACGCGCCGGGGGGTTTTAAAGAGGAACTGCAGGAGCTTCGGTACGGTTTGGGTTTGGAGTACGGCTACGACAACCGGTTTTTTGTCCGCGGGGGATATTTTCATGAGCATCCGAACAAAGGTAATTTTCGGTATTTCTCGCTTGGCGCGGGCTTTAACATGCAGGTTTTGCAGTTGGACGTAGCGTATTTGATTTCGGCAGTTCCGTCCAATCCGCTGGATCAGACTTTAAGGTTTTCGTTGAGCTTTGACATGGACGGTTTAAGGGGTTTGATGCGATGAAAAGTTTGAGGGTTGGTCAGGGTTACGATTCTCACCGGTTTGAGGAAGGGAGAGAGCTATGGCTCGGGGGGATTCTAATTCCTCACGACCGGGGGCTTGCGGGCCATTCGGACGGGGATGTTATTATTCATTCGTTGTGCGATGCTTTGTTGGGCTCGGCCGGGCTGCCTGATATCGGGAATCAGTTTCCGGATACGTCTAAGGAATACGAAGGTATTGACAGTAAAATTTTGTTGAGTAAAACTCTGGAGCTGTTCACTGCGAGTGGGTTTAAGTTTTGCAATGCCGATATTACGGTTTGCGCTGAGGAGCCTTACCTGGCGGACTATATTCCTTTGATGCGGGAGTGCTTGGGCGGCTTGCTGGGGTGCGAGGCACGGGATATTTCGATTAAGGCTAAGACGAACGAGGGCATGGGTTTTGTCGGCAGGAGCGAGGGGATTGTGGTTTACAGTGTTGTTTTGGTTTCTATTGAGGATGACGGGGATTTTATTTTTCCGGACAGGAATTCTCCGCCTGTTGGGGAGAGTTTTTACGGACGTAACGGGAACGGGTTTCTCCGTTACAGTTACAATTTTCATCCGGAGTGGCGTTTCCCTAACTTTGGGGTGATGCCGACGGTTGTTCGCGAGGAGTTTGTTCCTATCGGCGACAGTTTTTATGAAGGGGAAGGGAACGGGTTTCTTCGTGGCAGCTATAATTTTTATCCGGACGGGAAGCCGTTGTATCCGGACGTTGCGTCGATACCTGTTTACGAGACGGCTTATGATCGGGGCGAGGACGATGTTGTATCGTACGAGGATTTTTCGGGATCGGAGGAGATGGATTTGTTATGGGAGAAGGCTTTTGCTATCTCGTATCGGGATGTATACCTTCACGAGCGGAAACCTGTGCCGGAAGGCGAGCGTCATTCTTCCTGGACGGAGTGTTCCGAGCCTCTTGAGGGCTATTCTTTGCCTTTTCGGGAGCTTCCCTCGCACATTAAGACGGATGTTTTTAACTGGACTGATTGTATTGAGCGGGAGGAGGAGGAGATTTTACCTCCGTACGAGGATTGCTTAGTGGGGTAATTTTTTATCATGTATTTTTATGATGCGAAATAAAACGCGCAGTTTTATTAGGATGTTCCCAGAGTTTCTGGGTATATCCCCAGAGTTTCTGGGTACATCCCCAGAAGTTTCAGGAACATTCCCAGAGTTTCTGGGTACATTCCCAGAAGTTTCAGGAACATTCCCAGAAGTTTCAGGAACATTCCCAGAAGTTTCAGGAATATCCCCAGAAGTTTCAGGAACATTCCCAGAAGTTTCAGGAATATCCCCAGAAGTTTCAGGAACATTCCCAGAAGTTTCAGGAACATTCCCAGAAGTTTCAGGAAATTTTATGTACCTTTGCAATTCAAATCGAATGTATCACCATTAAAAAGTACAG
>JAIRMF010000138.1 GCA_031258895.1 Dysgonamonadaceae bacterium
GTGCGCGACTCGGGGAGATGTGTGCGCGACTCGGGGACATGCGTGCGCGACTCGGGGACACGCGTGCGCGACTCGGGGACACGCGTGCGTGGCTCGGGGACATGCGTGCGCAACCTTACAATATATATATGGAAACGTCGCACCGGCCTCGCGGTATCGACGGTATATGCGTAAATAAGCCCCTCTGACCGACCCGTCACGAAAAGCCTCAAAAGTGTCGTCCGAAGGCTTATTGCACGACAGGCACTCGCGCGCGGCTTTACCAGGTAATGTGTGTGTGTGTGTGTGTTAATAAATTATCCCACACCGCCAAATATTTCGACGTATTCGGCAGGAAATTTATGTCGGTATGTGTAGCTACTGTCGTCATAACGGATGCAAAGATAAACATTGTTTTTTAAACTACCAAATAAAATATCCCTGTCAGGATAAAATCATCTCGACAGGGATAAATTTCAAGAGAAAACGACGTTCAAATAATCAGTCGGCAAAAGAAAATCAATCCTCATCATCATGCCCGTCATCATCGTCGCCCTCGTGGCTCAAAACTACATTCAAGGCGAGATAAGACTGATTGCCGGCCTTATCGGTGCAGTAAACCATGAGATGATAAGCGCCCGGCGTAGCATCCTCCGGCACCTTAATTTCATGATGATGCACAGACACATTCTTTGGCTCCGGATTGTCGTCATCATACAAAAGCCATGACTTGTCAAACTCAAAATCAACCGCCCCCGACCGCAAAATAGCATGCTGATGGCCGTCAAAATTGGGATGTACACTGATCTTGTACGAGGCAAGAGCCTCATTGTCCGAAAATTCGGCCTCAAAATGTACCCCATGCTCGCTACCAATCTTGATAACATCACCCTCAACAGGCTCTATGAGGTTGATAACCGGTTTCTGCGTGTCGCTCTCATCCTTGCAGCCGGTTATTGTCAAAGCAAGGCACGACAACATGCAAAAGCATGTAAAAATAATTGTTCTCATTTCATTTTTCTTTTTAAAGGTATATTAATTAATAATTGAACGTTTCTACCGGGTTCCGGAATTTGAGCCTTTCGATAAAAACTCAAATGATTGTAATAGGCATTATCAGTCAAATTGTAAACAGAGAGAGATACTCGGGCAAGAGCAGTTATCAGGGTCGCACTGAGGTGAATCAGATTCGTCCCCTTAGTCGGATCCTCGTTCTTGGAGACACGATTCTGGGTCGCAATGCTCTGTAACTCCGCACTCAACCGGATATTCCCGTGCCGCAAAATCAAACTGTTGCGAATAGAGGCCGGAGGCGAAAAACTCATCGGAGTGTTCTCGTCCAAATTGTGGGTGTAAACATACTCACCGGCGAAATGATAAGTCATCTTCTTCGTGAAATCAATATTCAGTTCAGCTTCCGCACCCGTAAAGACGGCTCTTGCACCGGTATAAAGGTAAATTTGCCCTGCATGAGGTAAAAGCGACCACAAGCCCGTCGGTTTGAGGTATATATAGTTCTCAAACAAATTGAAAAACGGGCTTAATGACAAACCTATCCCATCATTCTGAAATGTGTACGCAACATCAGCCTGCCAGCCTTTCTCCGAATCAAGGACGGGAGTACCCTGTTCGTGACGAAAAGCGCTGTGATGCACCCCGTTGGAAGACAACTCGTTCGCCCCCGGCATCCTGAAACTCCGTCCCAAATTAACCTTCAACAAACCGTAATCGTTTGCCTGCCAGATCAGTCCGAATGACGCCGCAAGGTCGGAAAACGCCCTCTCGACCGGATAACCGCGCCACCTGTATTCATCCGTCACAGAATCAGGATAGCCGCGTCTGTAAAGGTAATCGGACAGGTAGATATCACTGTATCCGGATAATTTTATTTTGCCGTAATTCACACGCAGCCCACCGTCAAATGTCAATTTGTCCGTCATCTTGAAGCTTGCAAGATAAAATACACCCGCCGAAAAACGCTTAAACTCTGGAAGAAGGAAAGAATAACCCGCAATATTGTTGTCCTGACCCTGAACGTCCCATCCGAAAGAGTGTTTGAGGCGGTCGCAAGGTAGCCATTCCGACTTCATCGCCATATCAAGCGTGACAAGCGAAAAATAGAGCTCCAGATCCGGATTCTCGGTCGGCGCAGCCTGATTCCCGTAGTGAGTGTGAAAGATGCTGAGTTCTTTTCGGCGGTTGTTTTGATATCCTAAATTCCAAGTAATGGCGAAATTATCGTTTTTGAGTTGTCTCTGTGCGGTAATCTTCAGATGGTTGACGGTGCTGTACGGAAGGTCTATGTTTCTGTTGTCGCCGTCGTCCCTCAGACGCGTTGCATCCGGCACCCCGTGCGCTCCGGTGAAAAATCCGGATTTTTGGAACGTGTTGCTTATCGTGATGTTGCCCGAATGACGTCCCTTCTCGTATTCCATCAGAATAGAGGCGTCTCGTTCGAGGCCGGCCGTATTCTTCAGCTTCCTGTTATCGACGGTCATACGTTGAGTGAGGTATACGACGGTGTCGGCAGGTATCTTGTAATCGCCATAATCCTGACTTGTAAATCGGAATTTGACGTTGTAAACGCCACGTTTAAGCCCCATCATAACAGATTCCGCAAAAGTTTCGTTGACCGATTTGCCGAGTATTGAGACTTCACCGTAGAAAAGGTTTTCGAGAGGGGTTTTCGGCGTTTGGATTTCTATCACACCACCCATTGCGTCGCTTCCGAAGAGCAACGAAGAAGGCCCTTTCCGAATCACAACACGATCCACCGCGAAAGCGTCTATTTCGAGGCCATGATCCGATCCCCATTGTTGACCTTCATGTTTTATACCGTTTTCGACGACAGCTATACGGTTGAAACCCATTCCCCTGATCATAGGTTTTGAAAAACCGGATCCGATGTCCATAGAACGTACCCCACCTACATACTCCAGAGTCTGCATAATGTTGCCCCTGAAATGCTCGGTCAGGAACTTTTTGTCGGCAACCGCTACCGGCAGTGTGATTTCACGATCTATATCCCTGCCGTACGACCCCATGACAGTCACTTCTTTAAGAATTGTGACGGAGGATGTGTCCTGTTTTTCGGCGAACAGAGACTGGAGATGTGCAAACACCATTATAACCGTTATATATCTGAAATACATATTATAGGGTTTAAGCTAACGGTCTTTTTACAGGGATATAATAATTTTCAAGTACTTAAACATCCAGGACAATAGCCCGACAAAACAAAAGAAGCGCCCAAAACCCGATAACCGGCAGGTAACTCCGGAAACGAAACCTCATCACCAAGACAGGACACAGTATCACAACCAATACACCTGAAATGAATATGATTGTCGTCATGAAAACCCTCTGTACAACCTTGACAAAGAGTATAATACGTCTTCCCGTTATCACCCGTTATCCGGTGAACCTTCCCCTCCTCGCAAAAACCCTGAAGAATCCTGTAAACAGTCACCCTGCCAAGACGCCCGGAAAGCCGCGAAACAATATCATCATTGCCCAAAGCCGAAGCCGAATCAGACAAAACCGAAAAAACAAGTGCCTTCGCCTTCGTGTTCCTCTTACGTTGAATCATAATATTAATTGTATGTTGAAAACGCAAAGGTACAACTTTTTTCCGTAAATGCAACATTGTTACAATAAATTTTTAAAAATGTCCGAATTATCGCCCGTTACAGAGACTCCCAAGTGAATAAAAAAATGCGTAACTTTGCATATCCGTACTAAAAATAACCAAATATCAAATGACAAACGCTAAATATTCCTCGTTAAAAGTTACATTCAGACACCTCGCAATGCTTTGTAGCCGTTCAGAATACTGTGTCTACGACATAAAACGAAAACTGTGCAATTTCGGCGTCGAAGAATGTGACCGCGAAACAATAATACAAAAATTAATAGACGAAAAATTTGTGGACGAATTACGGTACTGTACCGCATTCGTCACCGATAAAATACGAAACAACAAATGGGGAATAAGGAAAATCGTAAATGAACTTCAGAAAAAACATATCCCGTCAACCATTATCAATGAGGTTATTATAAAATTCTCAAAAGATGAAATACAGGACGTCCTGACACAACTACTGATCAAAAAACAAAAATTAATCACCGGAAAAAACCCGTCAGAAATCAACAACAAACTTATGCGTTTCGCTTACAGCCGCGGATTCTCATCGGGAGAAATCGAAAAAGCGATCGAAACAATAAATAATCCCTCAAAATGAGGCCAAAAAATGCAGGAAATGAAATATTTACGGTTCGATAAAACTCAATTGAATAATCTTGAAGAATCACTCGGAATGGAAATCCTCCTTACCAACCCAAAAGGCGCTTACCATTCCACAACACTGATAGACTGCAATACAAGAAAATATCATGGCTTGCTGGTCATGCCGATACCGGCGCTCGATGACGATAACCATGTAATAATCTCCTCGTTAGACGAAACAGTGATCCAGCACGGCGCGGAATTCAACCTCGCAGTGCACAGATATGACAACCATAACTTCAGCCCGAACGGACATAAATACATCCGCGAATATAACGTCGAGGCCGTCCCACGTACACTCTACAGAGTCGGCGGAGTGATCCTCGCAAAAGAAAAAATATTTGCAAGATCGGAAAACCGTATCATCATAAAATATACACTCCTCGATGCACATTCGCCAACCATACTGAGATTCAAACCCGTAATGGTCTTCAGAAACGTTAACAACCTTACACAAGAAAATGAAAACGCAAACAAAAACTATTCGGAAATCGAAAACGGCATTAAAACACGAATGTATGGCGGATACCCCGAACTGTTTATGCAATTCTCCGAGCCTGTGCGATTTATGTTCCATCCGGTATGGTATAAAAATACAGAATACCACAAAGAAGCCGAACGAGGATACCCATACCGCGAAGACTTATACGTACCGGGGTATTTCGAATTGAATATAGAAAAAGGAAAACCGGTGTATTTTTCGGGTGCGGACGCAGAAATAGCGCCAAGCACAATAGCAGAAACATACAATAAAGAAGCAGAAATCGTAATACCGCGAACAGACTTTTTCAACTGCCTTAAAAACGCTGCCGAACAATTTTATTACAGCCCAAAAGGAATTGAATACTACATCATCGCAGGATACCCCTGGTTCAAAGTGTATGCCCGCGACCTTTTTATCGCACTGCCCGGCCTGACGCTTGCAACAGATTCCGTATCACTGTTTGAAAACATCGCCGAAACAGCTATCAAAGCACTCCGAAAATTTATGAAAACAGGAGAACCCGATAAAATAATCAAAAATATCGAACAGCCCGACACAATTCTCTGGGCGGTCTGGGCGCTACAACAGTACGACGAAGCATCGAGCAACGGTAAGTGCGAAAAAAAATACGGTAACTTCGTCCAAACAGCTATCGACTACGTAATGGAAAATCGCCACCCAAACCTCAAAATGGACGACAGCGGGTTGCTCTATTCATACGGACAAAACCAGGCAATAACATGGATGAACTCCACAAGAGACCAACGGCCGGCAGTGCCAAGAACAGGATATATCGTAGAATTCAACGCGTTATGGTATAACGCACTGAAATTCGCCGCAAAATTAAGCAATCCCAAAACAACAAAAAAACGAATAGAAACCTTAGAAACATTGACGGAAAAAACAGCCGTAAGTTTCAAAGAAAAATTCATAAACGAGCACGGATACCTGTTCGACTACATAGATGGACAACACCCAAACTGGCACGTACGTCCCAACATGCTGTTTGCGGTAGCGCTCAAATATTCACCACTCGACCTCAATCAGCAACGAAACGTACTAAACATCGTAACCCGTGAGCTTTTAACCCCTAAAGGAATACGATCGTTAAGCCCCAAAAGTGAAGGCTATCAGCCATACTGCACGGGTCCGCAACAACAACGTGACATCTCGTCACACCACGGAGCCGCATATCCCTGGCTGCTCGGATTCTACCTCGAAGGCTACATTAAACTCTACGGTAAGCGCGGAATACCGTTTGTAGAACGAATGTTGATCGGTCTGGAAGACGAGATGCACCTTCATTGCATTGGAACACTGTCGGAACTCTTCGACGGAAACCCTCCATTTCGAAGTAGAGGTGCAACATCGTCCGCAATAAACGTAGCGTCTATCCTTAGAATACTTAAAATGCTGCCCGAAAAACAGGACGAATAAATTATTTAATTAACTTTATGTAAGAAATTTCGTTACGGTATGAACAAATATATTGTGTTCCTTCTCTCTTTTCTGTCTCTGGCGCTGTCTTCATGCCTTAAAGATGCTCCGGAAAACGTTGAGGCCGACGTCTTGAATTTTAGCTTTGAAGAAATGCCCGAAATGAATTTTATACCCGAAAAGGGAAACAATAAAATCACATTCGAAATAAAAGACGATAAAATAAACACCGGACAACTTACTCCCATCATTAAAATTTCCGAAGGAGCAACCATCAGTCCGCAAAGCGGCGTCCCACAAGATTTCAGGGATACCGTTACATATATCGTTACATCGGAAAACAAAAGGTGGAAAAATGAATACAAGGTTTTGATAAAAGCAATTAAACCGCTCATATTTACATTCGACGATTGGGAAACCGCAGGAACAGGAGCAATACGGTATCCGACGCCGAGTGACTATTCGTGGGAAAATGCAAACTATGGAATAGGTATCGCTAAACTTGGAAATGTGGAGAATTATCCTACCCGTCCGACTTCCGATTCATGGCGTGGCGACAACGCGGTACTTCTCGAAACGCAACGTGGCGGCACATATTTCGGTGTTCTTGTTCCTGTATTTTCAGCTTCGGTTTTCAGAGGAAAATTCGGGCCTATTAATATGGGCAACTTTGCAAGATCCATAAGGTTCGGCCAGCCTCACGACAGGAAACAGGGACGACCTGTCCTTTTTTCGGGTTATTTCAAATATAAATCCGGTAGTACGTTTTATGATGAACATGACAACGTTGTGTCCGGCCGTGTGGATGAAGGCTCCATATATTCCGTGCTGTTTAGAACGGAAAAAGGTGTGGCCGGGACCGACAGAGATGAGTTCCTTGACGGGACAAACATACTGACTTCGGATAAAATTGTTGCTGTCGCACAGATGGAACACTGCCGAAATACGCCGGAATATACCCGTTTCGAAATACCGTTCCTGTACAGGGACGTGATTGATTACGACCGTTTTGACTATAAACTGACTGCTGTGTTTTCTTCAAGCCGTGACGGCGATTTCTACCGTGGGGCGGATGGCAGTACGCTTATAGTCGATGAGGTGGAGATTGTATGTGAGGATTTTTAGTTTATGTCGTTATGGTCAGAATAAGATGTATTATTATACCGGTACTGTTTCTTTTAGCGCAAATTACGGTGCGGTCGGAAAACAGGTTTGAGCATCGTATCGTTGCCGGACTTAACTTTGGTGCGACAAGTCCCGGTAACATTCCGCCCGAAGTACGTAAAATCACAGCCTGGTATCCCCATTTCTCTTCGCAGCTCGGATACTGCATCATCTATAACACAGCAGGCAGGTGGGCGGTAAGTTCCGGCATTTCGTTAGATCATAAAGGTATGGGAGTAACCAACGAGGTGGAACATCTATATACCGAAGTTCGACTTGAAACCGGAGGCGATTACCTGAGCGGGTACTTTTCGGGTAAAAACAAGACTGATGTTAAGACGGCGTATATAACCGTGCCGCTTTCGGTTCGATACAGGACAGGCAAACATTGGTGGCTGACGTGCGGCGGGTATGCCTCATATACCCATAGCGCTTCGCTTACGGGAAGTGTTTGGGACGGTTATCTGCGAACGCCGGACCCTACCGGGCCTGAAATTTTAATCAATAGCCGTGAAGAGGCGAGTTTTGACTTCGGCGGCGACGTCCGTGACTTCGATTTCGGACTCTCTGTCGGCGGCGAGTACAGTATCAACAGCCGGTTCAAGGTTTTGGCGACGTTCAATCGGGGGCTGACCTCAATCCTTAAACGTAACTTAAAAGCCATTCCGTTCAACATGTACAACATGTACCTGATGTTTGGAATGGCTTACCGGCTGTGATTGTCCGTAGTTAGACGTTCACCCTGACAACAAGGTATTTCGTGAGACTCCAGAAGGTCTCGACGTCCAGGATATGGAGTTCGGTCTTTTTGTCGCCGTCTGTCACTAATTCGTACGAGCCGGCGGGATGTTTTGAGAGAAGTTCGGCTTTTTTGGCCAGCAGGGGAATAATTTTAAGTTCGTTACGGTTTTTCACCTTAATGAAATAATCTTTGTTGAATGTCGGGTTTAGTTGGCCTTGTTTGATGATCTGCTGTTCTTTCAGTTCTTTTGACGTTCCGTAGCAGTAATAGACTGTGGAAAGTTCCTGCCGCTGGGCTTTGATGATTTGCCGCTGTTCGTCGGATTGCGACCTCAGATCTTCGACGTCTTTTGCCAGGGCCGAGACGTTGGCGGTCAGGTTGGCGATTTGTTCGTCTTTCAGTTTGAGTTCCGTGCTGAGGGCAACCAGATTTTTTGTTTTGTTTTCGAGTTCTGTGCGTAGTCCGTCGACGGTTTTCTGCAGTTGTCCGGATTTCAGTGAGGATTTTTTCAGTTTTGATTCCAATTCTGTGATTTTATCCTTGTTTTTGATGAGGACGTCTGCGACGAACTGAATGTCGGAACGTACGCGTTTTTTTACCGACGGCGTTAATTCTCCGGGTGTATTTGACTGCACGTTTAGGTAGTTTTCCGCTTCTTTGATGCTGGCCAAGTTTTCTTCGATTTCGTTGAAGATGGCGACGATTTCTTCGAGTTCGGCCTGATTTTGTGCGTCGGCCAGCAGGAGGGAATCGTTTTGCGCTTTTAGAGCTTTGTACTCTGATGAATTTTTCCCGCAGGAGGCGATAATTAATACCGCGATAATCATGATAAAAATAGATACTTTTTTCATTGTTTTAAAAATTTAGTTTATAATGTAATGCCTGTTTTAAAAGTTATTTCCCGCCACAACGATAACGAATTCTCCGCGGGGTTCGTTTGTCTCGAAGTGTGCTGCAAGTTCGGCGATTGTGCCGCGTACCGTTTCCTCATAGATTTTGGATATTTCCCGCGAGACGGACGCTTTACGTTCTTTACCGAATGTTTCGGCAAATTGCATCAAAGTTTTTAGTACGCGGAACGGTGATTCGTAAAATATCATTGTGCGCGTTTCCGACTGTAATTCAAGAAGCCGTGTTTTTCGTCCTTTTTTGAGGGGCAAAAAGCCTTCGAACACAAAACGGTCGGTCGGTAAGCCGGAAACTGCGAGCGCAGGTACAAACGCGGTTGCGCCTGGCAGACATTCTATCGTGATATTTTGTTTTGCGCATTCGTGTACGAGCAGGAAGCCGGGATCGGAGATGGCGGGAGTGCCTGCGTCGGTTGCGAGGGCGGCTGTTTCCCCGTTTGTTATCCGTTTCACTATGTTTTTTACTGTTTGGTGTTCGTTGAATTTGTGGTGTGAGAGGGTTTTGTTTTTGACGTCGAAATGTTTCAAAAGATTGCCTGTTGTGCGGGTGTCCTCCGCCAGGACGAAGGACGCTTCTTTCAGAATCCTTATCGCTCTGGGCGTCATATCTTCCAGATTGCCCACCGGCGTTGGAACCAGATACAGTTTACCTTGACCCGTCATAATTTATTTGAGATGTTTTTCGAGCAGTTCGCGCAAAGCCGCGCCGGCTTCCGTTTCCAAGTTTATGTGGAATGTTTCGTCGAGAAAATCAACCGCTTCCGCTACGGTTTTGCATGAGCCGATGTGATTGAATGCTTTGTTCATTGTTTCCCTGTTGTCGTCGAACAGTTCCCGTGCGAACATAAACCGCTGATTGAGCGTGAGCGACCGGTTGAGATCGGCGGCATATACCTTTCGGACAATCACGTCGCCGAGAATATTTTTGTGAGGCTCGCCGGCCGGCGGTACGGTATCGGAAATTTCCGCAGGTTTTTTTGCCGTTTCCTGTTCCTTCAGTTTTTCCTCGCTTTTTTGCAGATGTTCGCTCATTTGCCGCAGTTGGGCGGATTCGACTGCGAACACGTCTTTTTTCAGCGCATCGAGCCGATCCATATTCTCGCTGAAGAAGGAAAGCGGGATAATTTCGCTGTCTTTGACCGCCTGGAACGATTGTTTGAGTTCGGCGATTTGGGAGAGGCAGGATTCTATTTCGGTTTTGTAAGCCATTTCGAAAAATTCAACTGTGCGAAGTTAAGCAAAAAATCCGTTCGTTGAATAAAAAAGCATGTTTTTGTTATAATTTGAAAGAACGGCGGCGGATATGGGCGACTTTCCCGTCCGCTTCACTCCAAAGAAAATTTTTTAAAGAACTCAAGGTCTTTTAAACCCTCAATGATTTTTTAAAAAGACTTTTTTTCAATGGAAGAATCCCCCAACGGAGTTAGGGGCGACTTCAACGGAGTTAGGGGCGACTTCAGCGGTATGGAAGAAGCCCCTAATGGAGTTTAAGAATCCCCTAATGGAGTTGGGTAAGACAGTAATAGAGTTAAAGAAGCCTCAAAAGAAAAATCATTAAAGCCCTTAAGGAATTTAATGACCTTAAAGACTTTAAAAGAAAGCTCAAATGGAGTTGAAAAAAACCTTTACAGGTAATAACGGTTGAGTTTGCCGATATACTTTCCGATAATGTCAAACTCAATGTTCACCGTCGTTCCCGCCTCTATACGGTGGAAATTGGTGTACTTGTAAGTGTAGGGAATGATCGCCACCCGGAAACTATTGTCTCTGGAATTGCAGACCGTCAGACTGACGCCGTTTACGCAAACCGAGCCTTTTTCGACCGTCATGTAGCCCTGCCGTGCCATTTCTTTGTCGAATGCATATTCAAAAGTAAAATACCAGCTGCCGGCAGACTCCTCAACCTGTGTGCATACCGCAGTCTGATCCACATGACCCTGAACAATATGCCCGTCCAACCGCCCGTTCATAATCATGCTCCGCTCTAAGTTTACCTCGTCCCCGACTTTAAGCAACCCGAGATTGGACCGTAAAAGAGTCTCCTTTACCGCAGTCACGGTGTAAACGCCGCCCCTGATCGAGGTCACAGTGAGGCAAACACCGTTATGCGACACGCTCTGATCGATTTTCAATTCATCGGCAAACGAACAACAAAGACTTATATTAAGATTGTCACGGTCGGCAGCGAGCGCCGTGACTTTTGCCGCTTCTTCAACTATTCCCGAAAACATCGTGATTTATATAATTTAATTTAAAATGGAGAACAAAGGTAACGAAAAAAACACAACCGCCGCATATTAACGACCGGGGCAAAAAAACGCCCGTCCGGTTCATCGCACGGCGACCGCAATCGGAAGCGTCTCTAAGAACGGTGACCGGGCAATTTCCGAATTATAGGTATTATTGTTACTTTTGTACCATGAACAATACAAGATTACAGAAAATTGAGCGGATGTTGCAGAAAGATCTGGGAGAAATTTTCAGACTGCAAACGCAGCGGATGAATGGTGTGCTGGTGTCCGTAACCAAAGTGCGGATAAGCCCCGACCTGAGCTTGGCAAAGGGGTATCTGAGCGTTTTCCCTTCGGAAAAAAGCATCGAAATCATCACAAACATCAACAAAAACAAAAAAGCCGTCCGGTACGAGCTCGGAATACGCATCGGTAAACAGGTCAGAAAAGTACCGGAGCTTGTTTTTTATAACGACGACTCGATAGATTACATCGAAAACATAGACCGGTTGCTAAAACAGGACGCCGAAAAAACATCTCGCCTGTGAGCTTTCCGTTTTACATAGCCAAACGGTATCTTTTTTCAAAGAAATCGCACAACGCAATCAACATTATCTCCATGATTTCGGTTTGCGGGGTCGCGGTGGCTACCTTATCGACGGTATGTATCCTCTCCGTGCTCAACGGGTTTAGCGATATGGTCGCCGATATGTTCGGCGCTTTTGACCCCGAACTGAAAATAACGCCCGTACACGGCAAAAGGTTCGATCCGACCGTCGAACCTTTTCTCAAAATCAAATCCCTGCCGGAAATCAATGCCGTAGCGGAAAGCATTGAGGACAATGTCCTGCTCAACTACGGCGATCGACAGGTACCGGCCGTGCTAAAAGGCGTTAGCGCTAACTATACTTCGCTGACCGGAATCGCATCAATACTGCTGGACGGTAATACCGTTCTGACGGCAGGCGGAAGTTATTACGGCCTGCTCGGAGTCAATCTTGCCAATTCCCTCGGAGTCAATGCGGCTTTCGCCCATCCTATGGAAGTCTATGCGCCCAGACGTGAAGGCAGTATCAGCGTCAATCTTGCCAATCCCGCGTCGTCCTACAACAAAGAATATATTTTTATCGGCGGTGTTTTTCAGGTCAAACAGATGAAGTATGACGGGAATTACCTGATCGCTCCGATCGAGGCGGCCAGGAAACTGTTTGACGGCAGAAACGAGGTCAGCGCCCTTGAAATACAATTAAAACAGGGCGTCTCACCGAGTAAAATTCAAGCGAAAATAAGGAATATCACCGGTCATGATTTCGATGTAAAGAATCGTTACGAACAACAGGAAGAGTCGTTCAGGATGATAAACATCGAGAAATGGGTTTCGTTCCTCCTGCTGTGTTTTATTCTTCTTATCGCGACATTCAACATTATCGGATCGATTTCGATGCTTATCATAGACAAACAGGCCGATGTTGTAATCTTTCGCAATCTGGGCATGGATAACCGCTCGATTTCCCGTATTTTCTTTTTCGAAGGCTGGTTGATTTCAGCGCTTGGAGTTGTTGTAGGAATTGTTGTGGGGGTTTTGCTTTGTCTGATCCAGCAGCATTTCGGACTGTTGAAGCTCGGCTCCGAAGGCAGTTTTTCCATAGTCGCCTATCCGGTATCCGTTTCCGGCGTCGACCTGTTTTTTATAGCGCTTTCGGCGCTTGTTACCTGTTTCTTCTCCGTATTTTATCCGGTCAGATACTTGTCAAAGAAATGGCTGGCTTAGAGACGCTGTTTTGCCGGTAAGGGGAAAAGATGTATTTTTGCCTGTATTTTATTTGGTTATATGGATATTTCTGTTGTAATACCCCTGTATAATGAGGCGGAATCATTGCCGGAGCTTTACGAATGGATTGCCCGTGTGACGTCGGCGAACGGTTTTTCGTATGAAGTAATATTTGTTGATGACGGGAGTTCGGACGGTTCCTGGGATATCATTTCTTCGTTGGCAGAGAAGCACAGTGAGGTTAAGGGCATACGTTTCGGGCGCAACTATGGCAAGTCGCCTGCGCTTCAATACGGTTTTGAGAAGGCGACGGGCGATGTAGTCATCACGATGGATGCGGATTTGCAGGACAGTCCGGATGAGATTCCGGGTCTTTACCGGATGATTGTCGAAGACGGTTTTCATTTGGTTTCAGGCTGGAAGAAGAAGCGTCACGATCCTTTCAGCAAGACTTTTCCTACCCGTCTTTTCAATGCCACGGTACGTTTATTTTCGGGTATCGAGTTACACGATTTCAACTGCGGACTGAAGGCCTACCGTTGTCAGGTTGTGAAGAACATAGAGATCTACAACGAAATGCACCGATTGATTCCGTATATGGCCAAAAACGCGGGATTTGAGCGTATCGGCGAGAAGGTTGTCAGGCATCGGGCGAGGAAATACGGTTCGACGAAGTTCGGTTTTAATCGTTTTGTGAACGGTTATCTGGATTTGTTCACGCTTTGGTTTCTCTCGAAGTTCGGCAAGAAGCCGATGCATTTTTTTGGTTTGGCCGGCAGTTTGATGTTTTTCATTGGTTTCATTGCGGTTTTGATCACCGGCGGGACTAAGCTTTACTGTTTATGGAAAGGTTATCCTGCGCCTCTTGTCACGTCCTCGCCGTATTTTTACATCTCGCTCTCGTGTATGATTATCGGTTCACAGCTTTTTCTTTCCGGTTTTATTGGGGAATTGATTTCGCGCAGTTCGTCCGATCGCAACCGTTATCTTGTTGTCGGAGAGATTTAGCGCAGGTCGAAAGTCCACGCCAGGCCGAGGTAAAACAGGTGATATGTATGGTTTGTTTTGGCGTTGGTATATCTCCATCCTCCGTTCAGTTGCAGGTTGTCGGTCAGGAATGCCCGTGCGTGCCAACCGAGATTAAATCCCGGCAGGTTGTCTGTTCCGTAGAGTTCGCTGCTTTTATTTTTGAGGACAAAATACTGTCCGCCTATTACCGGCCCTGTGCCCCATGTTTCTTGTTGGATGAGATAGAATCTCATATCGAGGCTTGCCGACAGGAGGGAGAAGTTGTTGTCGGTAAGCGAGCTGATCAGGTTTGGTCCGTATAATCCGCAGATATTGGTTTCGAGGGCGTACCCGAATTGGTATCCGGCTTCGATTCCGTAATTCATGCCGCTCAGGTTGTAGCCGTCCATTTTGACGTATCCGGGTTTTATTCCGACGGAGAGTTTTTGGGCATGTGACGTCAGGGTTACGGTTGCGAGGAGCAGTGAGATAAATATTTTTTTCATTGTGAATGATGTTTTACGATATTATTATTTGTCTTTTTCCTTTCGGCAGTTCTATTATTTCCACGAAGGCGGTATTTTCGGGGAGCAGGTCTTCGATTTTGTCGGCCCATTCGATGAGGCAGAGGAATCCGCTGTCGAGGTATTCGTGGAGGCCGATGTTGATTGCTTCTTTGTTGTTTTCGATTCGGTAGAAGTCGAAGTGGTAGACGGGTTGCCGGCGTGTTTGGGAGAAGTATTCGTTAACGATTGCGAATGTTGGGCTGTTGACTTCGTCCTGTACGCCGAGTTCTTTGCAGACGGCTTTTATGAAAGTAGTTTTGCCGGCGCCCATTTTTCCTTTGAAAGCGAACACGTTTTTGTTGTCGATACGGGCGACGAATTCACGTGCTGCGGTTGTGATTTCTTTTAGGTTTTCAACAAGCATGTGCGGTGTTGAGGCGGTTTTTTAGCCAGATGACGACATGTTCGACGATTTCGATTGCTTGTTGGAAGGCTTTTTGAATAGTTTTCATTGTTTATATTGTTGATATTTTCGGGTGCAAAGTTACTTTTTTTTTTCATACGACAAAAGGGTGATAATTGTTTACGCGCTTGGTTTCGGGCTATGTTTGGCGGATTTATCGGGAGTGGGGGTTATTTTGTTGTTTAGAAAACAATTCTTACCTTTGCGACCGATATGACAAAAACATATATATAAGTTAAATCAATAAAAAAAACAATCACAATGAAACAGACATTCTTTTCAATTATTCTCTCCGTTCTCTGCCTGTTCGCAGGGAACAAAGCA
>JAIRMF010000012.1 GCA_031258895.1 Dysgonamonadaceae bacterium
AAAGGTCCATTCGGCAACCTCAACCTGACCGGTAACTGGGACGAAGAAACACAAGGCGTCATCATGCAGGGAACGGCAAAAGCCCCCAACTCACGAGTCGATATCGACGGCGTAATATACCCCCTCAAAGAAACCCTATCCATAAACTTCGACGCCGACCATGCCGACGCCGGATTTCTTAGAAAGTACCTCGACAAAACATTAAAAAACATAGAAGGCGATTTCTCCGGAAACCTAAGACTGTTCGGCAGCCTGAACGACCCTACCGTCGAAGGAAACGTCCTCGCCCATCAATGCCGGTTCGGTATCGACTTCCTCAATACATCCTACACCTTCGCCGACTCAATAATCCTTCGCAGCGACGAAATACGCATCGACAAAATCAAAATATTCGACCAAAAAGGTAACGCTGCAACCGCAACCGGGTACGTACGTCACAACCTTTTCTCCGATTTCAAGTTCCACGCCGACATTTCATTCGACAATTTTATGATTTATAATGCCGACAACAAAAAGAACCCCGCCATGTACGGAACTGTCTTCGGTACCGGAAACACACGCTTAGACGGCACGGAAGATTTGATAAATATCGACCTCTCGTTCCAAAACACCGCCAACAGTCATATAACACTCAACTTCATGGAAGAACAGGACGTCATAGATTACGACTTCATACGTTTCGTCCAAACCGAGAAAAATCCGACGGAAACAAAAATAATACCCCCTCAAAACCTCGATACAATAACAAACGACCAGGACACGGAAATAAGACTCAACCTCATGCTCGACGTCAATCAGCAAGCAAGCATTAATCTCATAATGGACCCCGAACTCGGCGACAAAATAAGCGGATACGGCAACGGAAATCTCCAAATACAGTACGGCGACAAAA
This sequence comes from Dysgonamonadaceae bacterium, assembly GCA_031258895.1. Lineage (GTDB taxonomy): Bacteria > Bacteroidota > Bacteroidia > Bacteroidales > Azobacteroidaceae > Azobacteroides. The sequence continues at coordinate 893 of JAIRMF010000012.1, forward strand.
TTCCTCTACGAGTGCTCGGAACTTACACCATCGCACGAGGAAAATACAACTTCAGTCTCCAACAGGCAATCCACCGTAACTTCGATATCACCGACGGAAGTACCGTTTACTTCAACGGAGACCCAAATACAACTATCCTCAACTTAACTGCTAACCATACCGTACAGGCTAACCTCGGCGACCTCGACCGACAACTCCTCGAACAACAACAAAGCACCAAAGGTAATATACCCGTAAACTGCATCCTCAAACTTGACGGAGAACTGTACCACCCGGACGTCTCCTTCGATATCGCTCTGCCCAACTCAAGCGAAGAACTCAACCGCCAAGTCAAAAGTTACATCCGTACCGACGACATCCTTACCCAACAATTTGTCTATCTGCTCGTGTTAAGCCGCTTTTATACCTCCCCCGAATACATGTACGAAGGCTCCCAGACAAATAACAACATGTCATATCTGACTTCAATGCTCTCCTCGCAAATATCACAAATACTGGGTACCCTAAGTAATAAATTCCAGTTAGGTACAAAGTATCACCAGTCCTACTACGGAACAGAACAAACCGGCACCGAAATGGAACTGCTGCTATCCAGCCAACTCCTCGACGACAGACTGCTCATCAACGGCAATTTCGGATACATCGACCGACCTTATCTCAGAGACCAAAACAGTACTAACGTCCCCCTGATAGGTGAATTCGACCTCGAATACCTCCTCAATAAAAACGGAAACATTAGACTGAAATTTTTTAGCCACTACAACTACCGCTACCTCAATCCCCACCCCGAAATAACAAATGGACTCGGCATACAGTTCCGTAAAGACTTCAACCATCTAAATGAAATCTTCGAGAGAAAACGAAAACCGAAAAAACAATGACAGAAGAAACAACCTGAAAACCGTAACAACCACCCGTATAACTGACCAACAAACCGAAAAAAAATTCATACCTTTGCATCTCAAAATAATATCTATGAACGAACAAATCAAACAAATTGCCGAACGACTCAAAGGACTGCGCGATTCACTCGAACTGTCGATCGAAGAAATGGCTGTCTGCTGCCGGCGCAAAGAAGAAGAAATCCGTCATTATGAATCGGGAGAAACCGATATTCCAATGAGTTTTTTGTTCGATGCGGCACAACGGTTCAATATAGACACCTCTACCCTTATCTCAGGGGAGGAACCGAGAATGACGGCATACTTCCTGACCAGGGCGGGAAAAGGAAAATCCGTCGAACGTAATCAGGCGTATAAATATCAAGCCCTCGCGAGCGGGTTCAAACGCCCGGATTTCGAACCCTTCGAGGTAATCGTCGAACCAAATACGCAGAAAGTCCATCTCAATTCCCACGAAGGAAAAGAGTTTGACTATGTCCTCGAAGGACGTATGCTGTTCACAATAAACAATCGCGAGCTGATACTAAACAAAGGGGATTCCATATATTTCGATTCTTCAAATCCCCATGGAATGAAAGCGCTCGATGGAAAACCGGTGAAATTTCTTGCAATAATCAAATAGAGAAAATGGTTGAAAAATATATATCTCAACAGACTTTCGAAAATCAGGAAGACTTTAACAGGAATTTTAAGATAAATGTCCCTGAAAACTTCAATTTCGCCTACGATATAGTAGATGAATGGGCAAGAACAAACCCTGATAAACCGGCGCTGAAATGGGTAAACGACCGGAACGAACAACGATGTTTCACTTTCCGCGAAATAAAAGAACAGAGCGACGCTGCCGCTTCCTATTTCCTGTCTCTCGGCGTCGGCAAAGGAGATATGGTGATGCTCATCCTGAAGCGACGTTATTGGTACTGGTTTGCCATCATCGGACTGCACAAGATAGGTGCGATCGCGATTCCGGCAACCCATTTATTGACCAAAAAAGACATCATCTATCGCTGCAATGCGGCCGACATTAAGGCTATACTTTGCGTCGGGGAGGAGCCTGTCGTAAAGCAGGTAGATGATGCGTTGCCGGACTGTCCGACACTCAAGAAACGTATAACGACAGGCCCCTTTGTTCCCGATGGATGGGAGGATTTCCGGCAAGGAATAGAAAATGCCGCCCCATTTGTACGACCAAAAGAACCGTCCGACAACAACGACATGATGTTGCTCTACTTCACATCCGGCACTACCGGAGAACCCAAAATGGTTGTCCATAATTATGCCTATCCGCTCGGACACATTATCACTTCGGGCTATTGGCAAAACCTGCACGATGGCGACTTGCATTTGACCGTTGCCGATACCGGCTGGGCGAAGGCGGCGTGGGGAAAACTTTACGGACAGTGGATCATGGGCGCCTGCGTTTTCGTTTACGACCATGAAAAATTCTCCGCTGCCGACATGTTGCGTGTAATGCAGGACCATCGCGTAACATCGTTTTGTGCACCGCCGACTGTTTATCGTTTCATGATTCTGGAGGATTTGACGAAATACGACCTTTCGGCGCTCAAGTACTGTGAAGTAGCCGGTGAACCGCTCAATCCCGTTGTATACGAAACATTTTACATGTCTACCGGCATAAAGATGATGGAGGGTTTCGGACAAACGGAAATGACGGTCTCAATAGCCAACTATCCTTGGATGGAGCCTAAACCGGGATCAATGGGAATGCCGAGTCCCGCCTACGATATGGACTTGCTGACGGCCGACGGACGTAGCGCCGAGGATGGTGAGCAGGGCGAAATCATATTTCGTACCGACCGTATCAAGCCTGTCGGGCTTTTTATGGGATACTACCGCGACGAAGAACTCACCCACAGCGTTTATCACAACAATATTTATCACACCGGTGATATTGCATGGCGCGACGAGGACGGTTATTACTGGTTTGTAGGTCGCAACGACGATGTGATCAAAAGTTCCGGCTATCGTATCGGTCCGTTTGAAGTCGAATCGGCATTGATGACCCATCCGGCCGTAGTGGAATGTGCGATCACGGGCGTACCGGACGAGGTTCGCGGACAGATAGTGAAGGCAACCGTTATTCTCGCGGAAGACTACAAATCACGGGCCGGTGAAGCACTCGTAAAGGAGATTCAGGATCACGTCAAGCAAGTAACCGCACCATACAAATACCCGAGAATTGTAGAGTTTGTCGACGAGCTGCCGAAAACCATCAGCGGAAAGATTCGCAGGGTACAGATAAGGAATAAGACAAGCATGGAATAATTACTTATTTTCAAACAATCTAACTTATATTTCAAAATTATGGAAGAGAAAAGTATTAAAGGAACAAGAACGGAGAGAAATCTCTTACAGTCATTTGCGGGCGAGAGCCAGGCGAGGACGCGTTACACTTTTTTTGCAAGTGCGGCAAAAAAGGAAGGTTTTGAACAGATCTCGGCAATTTTCCTTGAGACGGCCGAGCAGGAGAAGGAACATGCAAAACGTTTCTTCAAGTTTTTGGAAGGGGGAGAAGTAGAGATCACGGCGAGTTTTCCTGCCGGTGTTATCGGTACTACCGCCGAGAACCTCAAGGCAGCGGCAGAGGGTGAGAACGAGGAATGGACGAAGATGTATCCGCTGTTTGCCGAGATTGCCAGGGAGGAGGGTTTCCCGCAGATTGCCACTGCTTTCAAGATGATTGCGAAGGTAGAGGAGCAACACGAGATACGTTATCGCAAGCTTCTCGCCGACGTTCTTGACGGTAAAGTTTTCAAACAGGATGAAGAGACCACATGGCAATGTCGGAACTGCGGTTATGTTCACAGCGGCAAGGGCGCTCCCGACAAATGTCCGTCATGCCTTCACCCGCAGGCGTATTTTGAACGCGAGAAGAAGAATTATTAAGCGGCTCATGTAAGACCTGTTAAATGTTTTGAGCATGAGAAGAAAAATCAGAATGGGAATGGTTGGCGGGGGCCCCGGTTCGTTTATCGGCGCTGTTCATCGCATTGCCGCCAACCTTGACGGACAGATTGAGTTAGTGTGCGGATGTTTTAGTTCATCGGCGGGGAAATCTCTGGAGACGGGCAGGGAACTTTATTTGCCTGAAAACAGGATTTACCCTACATATCAGGAGATGATCCTACAGGAGGCTTTACTGCCGAGCGACGAGCGCATGGATTTTGTATCCGTCGTCACGCCTAACCACGTACATTTCGAGCCTGTTTATTCGGCGCTTGAGCACGGCTTTCACGTTGTACTTGACAAACCGATGACTTTCACGCTTGACGAGGCTTGGCGGTTGAAGGAGAAGGTCGAACAGACCGGACTGCTTTTCGCTTTGACCCACACTTACACGGGTTATCCGATGGTGAAGGAGGCTCGCAGGCGTGTTCTTCGCGGTGATTTCGGCAAGATACGTAGGATATACGTTGAGTATCCTCAGGGCTGGCTTTCGGATGATGTTTCGGAAGCCGACAACAAGCAGGCCGGCTGGCGTGTTGATCCGAATCGTTCCGGTATTGCGGGATGTATGGGTGATATAGGCACGCACGCTTTCAACCTTGCGGAATACGTCACCGGGCTTAAGACTGTTGAGTTGTGCGCCGAACTTAACACTTTTGTCTCCGGGCGGCGGTTGGACGATGACGGGGCGGCGATGTTACGTTATGAGGGCGGCGCACGCGGGCTGCTTGCCGCGTCACAGATTGCTGTTGGCGAGGAGAACAGTTTGTTTATCCGTGTTTATGGCGAGAGGGGCGGTTTGGAATGGCGCCAGGAGGAGCCTAACACGCTTCTTGTGAAGTGGGGTGACAGGCCGAACGAAATTGTTCGCACATCGAACGGGTATCTTTCCACGTTTGCCAGACACAACGCACGCACGCCGGGCGGACATCCGGAGGGCTATATCGAGGCGTTTGCCAACATATACCGCAATTTTGCGTTGGCATTGCAGTGTCGTTTGGAGGGTGTTGAGGCTAAGGCTGAATATCTCGATTTTCCTTCTGTTGACGATGGTTTACGCGGGATGCAGTTCATCAGTACGGTTGTATCATCTTCGGTTGGCGGTGGGAGATGGTTACCGATGATAGAGAGATAGTTTATGTTATTCATTTTGAAAACGCGTAAGCGGGTCAGCTGTTTTCGGCCTGCTTACGCGTAATTTTATGTCTTTTCGGGAATGAACAAGAAACGACTGTACGCTGCTGTTCTCAAGTGGTTTGAGGAGACGACGCCCGATGCGAAGTCTGAATTGCGGTACAGTAATCCTTATCAGTTGATGGTTGCCGTTATTTTGTCGGCCCAGTGCACGGACAAGCGTGTGAACATGGTGACTCCGGCATTTTTCGAGTTGTACCCGACGGTTGAGGCGTTGGCTGCGGCGAGCAGGGAGGCTGTTGCGGGGTGTATCGGGTCGATATCCTATCCGAACAGTAAGGCGGCGTATTTGGTTGGGATGGCGGAGCGGGTTGTAGGCGAGTTTGGAGGGGAGATACCGTCGTCGGTAGAGGATTTAATGACATTACCGGGTGTAGGTCGGAAGACGGCTAATGTGATAGCCTCGGTTGCGTTTGGGGTTCCGGCTTTGGCGGTTGACACTCATGTTTTTCGTGTAGCGGGGCGTTTGGGGCTTACCGATAATGCTCGCACTCCGGAGGAGGCGGAGCGGGAGCTTACCGGCAACATACCTCGCGAACTCTGGTCGATTGCTCATCACTGGCTCATTCTGCACGGGAGATATGTCTGCACGGCGAGGAAGCCGAGGTGCACGGAATGTGGCCTTGCGAAGCTTTGCAAATACGCGCGCGTTTGTGGTGATAAGGGGCGATAATTGGCTGTTCCCGTTATACAACAAGCGAGGCCTCCATTTCCGGAAGCCTCGCTTTCTAACCAACAATGAAACGAATTCTTTTTAATCCCCTTTGCACGCAACCCGGAAGCCGATATCGGAGTAGCGGGAGTCCGGGCTGTCGTCGGCGCGAGAAGAGACGCGGCAAACGGAATCGTAGTTGCTCCAGCTGCCGCCGCGGGAGACGCGAAGAGAACCCGAACTGGGGCCGCGAGGATCTGTAACTTCTCCGGCTGTATAACCAGCGTACCAGTCCCAACACCATTCATAAACATTACCACTCATATCATAAAGACCAAGCTCATTGGCCTTTTTCGTTGCTACGGGTTTAGTACCGTAAATACCGCTGGCTGCGCCGCAAGTGATAGTTTGGTCATTATTGCCGGTATACCACGCAACCACGCAAACAGTGTCGTTGCCAGAAGCATAATAATCAGCAGTATTTTTATTTGTGTTTGTCTGACTTTTAACGCCGCCGCGAGCGGCATACTCCCATTCCGCCTCAGTGGGAAGACGATAACCATCTGCAGCAAAATTACAATAGGCA
>JAIRMF010000027.1 GCA_031258895.1 Dysgonamonadaceae bacterium
TTAACTGCGCCGCATTAAATGCCATCATGCCCTGCGAGGCAAGAATGCGGTAGTCCAACTCTCCGTGACTGACGGCGATAGGAGTATCCCACCTGTCCACAAAACGGTGGGGCGACTCCGAATATGACTTCTCCGTCGTCCTGCTATGCTTCCAGAAAGGACCACCCAAATCCCAATCCTCAAACCACATCTCCTCGGTCTCAAGATATTGAGACTCCAAATTGAAGATTCCGGCGTGAGCCCAAAAAGCCTTAAACCGCCCGTCGTGACGTCCGGCAAGCCGGTAAACGGAAAAACCTCCATAGCTCGCACCGGTACAACCAAGACGCGCCTCGTCAACATACCGCTCGGAAGCCAGATTATCAATCGCCGTCAGGTAGTCCTGCATGTTTAAACCTCCATAGTCTCCGCTGATCTGTTCCTTCCATGCCGACCCAAAACCGGTTACGCCGCGTCTATTTGGAGCCGTGACGATATAACCGTGGGCCGCCATGAGCTGAAAATTCCAACGGGTAGACCAAAATTGACTGACCGCACTCTGAGGCCCGCCCTGACAATACAGCAAGGCCGGATATTTCTTTGACGGATCGAAATCGGGAGGGTAAATCACCCACGTGTGCAGCATCTCCCCGTCCGGTGTGGGCAACCAGCGTTCCTCAACCTTCCCCATCGTGATTTGGGAAAGTATATCGCTGTTTTCTTCGGACAAATTTACAGGCTTGTAGTAGGCAGTTCCATCCTCCGGAGGGTCTAAACGGTAAATTTCGTTCGGAGAGGAGATCGAATGACGAAGAGCAATAAGGCTACCGTTTGCCGTGGCGACCGATGCGTAATCATATTGTCCGTCGGTGATCGGCGTTATCGGGTGGTTGTTCGAAGAATCGCCTGTTATTTCGCCGGCGAAAAAGATATGTGTCGTACCCTTGACGCAGGAAAGGAAAAAGATTCCGGGACTGTTCTCACCGGATGCGGTCTTTTGTTCCTTCCAGCAAAAATCGTTTACGTCGTAATCGAAATTTTTCGTCAAATAATATGTGCTATCTGTAACGATATCCTTCACCATTAACCTGTTTTTGTCGGACTCGTACCCGTCGCGCTCCATGCTTAACCAGGCGATGTACCGTCCGTCAGGCGAGAAACGGGGGTTTGTGTCATAGCCTCCGTTGTCTGCCGTCAGGTTTATCGTTTCTGTAGTTTTGATGTCGTACAGGAAAATGTCGGAATTGGTGGACAGAGAATAGTCTTTACCGGTCTTTTTTCGGCAGGTGTAGGCGACCGTTCCGCCGTCCGGCGAGAAATCTAACTGCTCAATCCCGCCAAACGGCCTCAAGGGCGACTCATAAGGCTCGCCGTCCAACAGATCGAGAATGTTTGTAAACCTCTTGCCGTCAAAGTCCGCAAGAAAAGGGTGGGGGATAGAGGTAGTCCATTCGTCCCAGTGTTTGTACATAAGGTCGTCGATTATACGTCCGGTTGCTTTGTTTAAATCGGGATGCTGTACGGACGTAGCGTTTGGCGTTTTGACGGTACTTACGAACAGCGCTTTCTTACCGTCCGGCGAGATTTCAAAACTTTCTATACTGCTCTTGTAACTGCTGACTTTCCGGCGGGCAGAGCCGTCGGGCTTCATCGTCCATATTTGTCCCTGGTAGATAAAAGCTATTTTCTTGCCTTTATTGATCCAGACGGCGTTGCTCTCGCTTTTTGGGGTGTTCGTTATTTGTCTTTTATTCTCTCCATTTATGCCTACGGCGAACAGATCGCGGTTACGCATGTTCTCATTGATACCGGTGTATGTTACGCCATAGAGAACGGTTTTTCCGTCCGGCGAAACCTGCGGATCGCCGACCTGCCCTAATTGATGCATCAGCTCGCAGGAGAGCCGCCCGGATTTGATTTCGTGCCGTCGTTTGCCTATTATGACGTTTGAATCGGAGCTGTTTGTTGCAGGGATACAGGAGGTAAGTGCGAAGGCTGCGGACATAATTAGACCCAGGTTTTTCATTGCGGATACCGTATAATTTCGACGAGTTCAACTTCGAAGACGAGGGTTGTATATCCTTCGATAAGCGTTGTATAGTCGCTGACGAGGCCCGACTCTCCATAGCCCAAGTAATACGGTATGACTATTTCCCACCTATTGCCGACGCACATTTGTTGAAGTGCGAAAGAAAATCCTCTAATGACGTTGCCTCCGGTGAGATTAAATTCGGTCGGGATTGTAGTGCCGGAGCCTTCGTCGAACACTGTGCCGTCGTAGTACTTACCTAAGTAGAGCACTTTTACACTGCTTGTCTGGAGGGGGTATTGTTTGACAAGGATTGTGTCTCCTTCGAGGCGTTTACGGTAGACGCCGGTCGGGCCGGTGGCCGTCTTGAGTTCTTCGTATTCGGGATTTTGTTTTATTTGTTCGTAATAATTGCCGTTTGCCTCCCGCCAGGCTTCATCGACTTCACTTTTGTTGCAGCCGGTGAAAAGGATTGTGAGAAGGGATAACGGGAGGAAGTAAATTAGATTTTTCATTGTTGTATGTATTTGTATTGTTGTTGTATTGTTTTTTTGTGAACGTACCGCGTTTTACCCGCATCTGGAATTTCCGCAGTTCCTGCAACTAAGGCAGCCTTCCTGATAGACGAGCGTTTCCTGCCCGCAGTTGGGGCATTTCCGGCCTTTTGCTTCTACGCCGTCGGCTATGTATTTTTTGAGCGCCCGTACTACGCCGCTTTTCCAGGTGTTGATCGATTCGTCGTTCAGTTGCAGACCTTCGATAAGTTTTAGTACCTGGTCGATCGGCATTCCGTAGCGTAGGACTCCGGATATCAGTTTGGCGTAATTCCAGTATTCGGGGTCGAACTTTTCGGACAGACCTTCGATCGTTGTCTTGTAACCTCTGGCGTTGGAGTATTGGAAGTCGTATCGTTTGTTTCCGTGTTCGTCGATATTTTTGATGATTGCGCCTTTGGTAACGCTTTTTGGAATAAAAATTCCTTCATCTTCGTCATTGAGGCCGGTGAATATTTCATACGGGCGGTCATTTAGCAAGCCGACGAAGGCAATCCATTGCTTTTTGTTGTTTTGGAACTTCACGACGTCCGCTTTTAGCTCGCGGGGGCGTTTGGGTACGATGATTGGCGGTTCGATGCAGTTTGTGTTTTTCTTTTCTTCGTTTTTGACCGGCACAAGTACGCCTCCGCGCGAACCTTCCCTGTATACGGTGCAGCCTTTGCAGCCCGACTTCCATGCTTCTACGTAGAGTCTGTTTACAAGTTCCTCGTCTACGTCTGCAGGCAGGTTTATGGTGACGCTGATTGAGTGGTCTACCCATTTTTGTATCTTCCCCTGCATTTTGACTTTGTTCATGTAGTCTACATCGTTGGAAGTGGCTTTGTAATATGGGGATTTTTTTATCAGTTCTTCGATTTCGGCGGGCGTATATTGTTTTGCGGTCGGGTAATTGTTGGCCTGCATCCAGGTTGCGAAGCGGTGGTGAAAGACGGTGTACTCTTCCCAGGAGTCGCCTGCTTCATCGACGAAATCGACTTTGACTGAGGTTTCGTTGGGGTTTACTTTTCGGCGTCGTTTGTAGACGGGGAGGAATACGGGTTCGATACCGGAGGTTGTTTGTGTCATCAGGGAGGTTGTACCGGTGGGCGCGATTGTCAGGCAGGCGATGTTACGTCGACCGTATTTCTTCATGTCTTCGATGAGTTCGGGCGCGGCGTTTTTGAGTCTTAATATGAAGGGGTTATTTTCTTCTTTTTTGAAGTCGAATATTTCAAACGCTCCTCGCTCTTCGGCCATCGTGACTGAGGATTTGTATGCGGCTATTGCAAGTGTTTTGTGGACTGTTTCGGCGAACGATGTAGCCTCTTTTGTTCCGTACCTGTAGCCGAGCGCTGCGAGCATGTCTCCTTCGGCTGTGATTCCGACGCCCGTGCGGCGACCGAG
>JAIRMF010000065.1 GCA_031258895.1 Dysgonamonadaceae bacterium
GTTTATGGATTCCTGTGGGATAAGATATGCGGAGTTTACGGAGTTTTCGGAGGACGTTATTAATGGGTCGGATATATTGTATATGACTCGTGTACAGAGGGAGCGGTTTACCGATTTGATGGATTATGAGAAGGTTAAGAATGTTTATACGCTTCGCAACATAATGTTGTCGGGGAGCAGGGATAATTTGAAGGTTTTGCACCCTTTGCCGCGTGTGAGTGAGATTTCTTACGATGTTGATGATAATCCTAAGGCTTATTATTTTGAGCAGGCGAAGAACGGGATTTATGCCAGGCAGGCTATTATTTGCGACGCCCTGTCGATTTGACTTTAGTAGTTTTAAATTTTAAAAAATTTCTTTTATGGAACTGTTGACGGTGGTTAAGGTTGGGGGCGGGATTCTTGAGGATACTGAACTGTTGAGTACGTTTTTGGAAAAATTCTCTATGCTTGACGGCCACAGGATTTTGGTACATGGCGGGGGTGTTTCGGTAACGGAGCTGGCGTCGAGGCTTGGCATTTCGACGAGGATGGTAGAGGGCCGCAGGGTTACGGATTCTGAGATGTTGCGGGTGGTGACGATGGTATGCGGCGGATTATTGAATAAAGAGCTTGTGGTTAGGTTGCAGTCTGTTGGGGTTAACGCTGTGGGACTGACGGGGGCTGATATGAACCTTTTGCTGTCTGTCCGTCGTGTTGCGGGTTTGGTTGATTACGGCTTGGTTGGGGATATACGGACTGTGAATGTTAACGCTTTGATTGACTTATTGGATCGGGGTTATGTGCCTGTGTTGGCGCCTTTGTCGCATGATGGCGCGGGACAGTTGCTCAATACCAACGCGGACTCGGTAGCGTCTTTGGCGTCCTGCGCACTTGCTTTAGACTATCGGGTACGGCTTGTGTACTGTTTTGAGAGGTCTGGGGTTATGGCGGGCGGCGACGCGGGCGGCGAAGTTATACCTGAGTTGGACAGGGAGACGTATATCAGGCTTAGGGATAGGGGCCTGATCTTTGGGGGGATGATTCCGAAGCTTGAGGGAGCGTTTAGGGCTTTGTCGTCAGGGGTTACGGAGGTTGTGGTAACGTCTGCTTTTTGTTTAGGTGGCGGCGGGGGTACCGCGCTTACCCTTAATCGTGGCAGATAATTTCTTTTGTAAACAAAACACACATACACACATAATCTGTTAAGTACGTTCGTACTTGCATTATTTCAAACAAATAATATATATACCTTCGGAAAGGGTGTGTTATGCTTTGTGCGGAGCGTGTCATGCTTTGTGCGGAGCGTGTTATGCTTTGTGCGGAGCGCATTTACGTAAATACAGAACGCATTTACGTAAATATGGAGTGCATTTACGTAAATACAAAGCGCATTTACGTAAATATGGAGCGCATTTACGTAAATATGGAGTGCATTTACGTAAATACAAAGCGCATTTACGTAAATACAAAGCGCATTTACGTAAATATGAAACGCATTTACGTAAATACAAAGCGCATTTACGTAAATACAAAGCGCGTCATACATGACACGAGTAAAAAAAATATTGTTTAAAAATTTGTTTGGTAAGATATATTGTATTACCTTTGTCGCAAATTTTTAAACAATATAAATATGAGACTTATTTCAATTGCCCTGATATCCGTATCACTGTACGCAGTAGCCGCAGCAAAAAATGCAGAACCCGCAAAAAACGACGGATACCCCATCTCCAATTTTGCGCTTACCGTAAACGCAAGCCAGAACGGCAACATGTTCGGCGAGATCCTCCAAAACACCGGCACACTCGGCGAATGGCTTAATCCATTAGGCAGTCTATATATTTCTATTGAAAAAGATGGCGACGCGCACAAACTTTCAGATTTCAAAAAGAAAAAAATAGACCGTACGTTCCCCTTCGTAACAAGCGCATACGAAAAATCCCCCCTCATAAAGTCCAAAATAACTTCCAGGACATTCTGCCCCATCGCCGTAAACGACATAGAAACTTCCACACTGCCCGTAATAATGCTCGAACTGTACGTCACATCAACCATAAAAGAAACATTCAATATTACAGTGCAAAATTCTAATGCCGCAAAAGAGGCAAGCATTTTTTTCCGAATAAATAATGAAAATGCAAAACCGGCAGAAACCGGCAACATCTCGATACCGGTCTCCGTATCGCCCGCAAACCCACAAACAATCCGCATCTCAATAGCCTTCCACGACAGTAACCACTACTCAGCGAAACGTTTCAATAACGCAAAAGAAATTTCTAAACTCGCACAAGAAAGCTGGGATAGCCTGCTCCTTAAAACTAAAAATTTCAGCGACGCAATCCCAAACACGGGAGACACAAAACTCGACCGGTACCTCCGCTGGTATATCGTGCCCGGTATAGCCCTTACCAAGATTACCAAAAACGGAGACGCCCTAACGATGGGATATCGCGAGCTTAACCAAAGGGACAGCTACTGGACCGCCTGGCTCCATCTTGTTTTGTTTAAAGATCTCGAACGGCTGATGATAAAAGAAACAGTCCTCAATCAACAACCCTCAGGCAAAATCCCTACAACTATACTGCCCCTCATAGAACGCCACGACGACCTCGACATAAACGCGTTCTTCATCCTCCGTGAAGCGAGGTACTACCGCCTCTACAAGGACAAAACAATCCTCGCCGAAGACTGGACTTCAATAAAAAAGGCAATCGACTGGCTTATCGCAAGGGATAAAAAAGGTAACGGGTTGCCCGAACAGGTCTCCTTCTGGGGCGATTGGAAAGACGTACAAGGCGTAAAAGACCGCCTGTACTCCCCGTTCTCAGCCTTAGTCTACCTCTCAGCCCTCAAAGAAGTCGTGTTCCTCGCCGAAGAACTCCAAGACTCTTCCGCAGCAGTCGTCTACAAAGCCGCATTCGATAAAGGCTATAATTTCATCAATAAACATGTTTCCGAAGGCGGCCTATGGAACGGCAAGTACTACTGCCAGGTATGGAAAGATGGCGCAATAAACGACAAACTCCTGCAAGACCAAACCATAGGAATCCTTTTCGGTATCATACCCCAAGACAAAGCAAACTCAATCTTCAATTCCCTAAACGCAATGAGTCTCACCCCATACGGAATAGCCGAAACATTCCCCTACTACCCCGAAACGTTCGGTATGCAACCGGCAACATATCACAATGGAGCCGTATGGCCCTGGCTAAGTTTCATGGACTGTTGGGCAAGAATCGTTTCAAACAGAAAGAAAGAAGCAATAAAACTCGTGAAAAAAGTAGCCAATGCCGACCTCGTCAAATCAGGCGACTGGTCGCCCAACGAACATATCAACAGCCTCACAGGGGAAAACCTCGGATTCATACTCCAAGGCTGGAATGCCGGCCTATATGGGTTAGTCTACTTCGGCCTGTGCCGCAATGACGTAAATATCACCGGTATCCCTCAAACTCCAAACCCGCACAAATAAATATGTAATACCCTACCCCGCCCTATACCTGCCGTCCGAACTGTCCTCCAGCATCCCCAGATAACTCCCGTACCGGGACACGGCAATAAAACGCCCCTCCACAGCCCTCACAACAGCACAGCCAGGTTCATTACGATGGGTACAGTCAGCAAACCTGCAATCCCGAGAAAAACGAAAAATCTCCGGAAAATAGTGCGACAGCTCCACGCCCTTCATATTAAACGCCCCAAAACCCTTAATGCCCGGAGTATCTATCACGTAGCCACCCCCGGGTAACTCCAGCATCTCCGAAAATGTAGTAGTGTGCATGCCCTTATTATGGTATTCCGAAATATCTCCGGTCCTCCGGCATACGCCAGGTATCAGCCGATTAATAAGAGTAGACTTCCCCGACCCCGAATGCCCTGAAAACAACGTAACTCCTCCCCTCATCATGTCATACACAAAAGATAAATCCGCATCCCCATGTGCCGAAATCTGAAAACACCCATAACCTATCGTCCGATAAAGATTCTCCAACGCATCTGCGTACTCGCGATCCCCCTCAGAATAACGATCCGTCTTATTAAAAAAAATAGTCGCGGGAATATGATACGCCTCCGCAGTAGCAAGAAACCTATCTATAAAAGTCGTAGTAGTAACAGGATAATTAACCGTGGCAATAAGAAAAATTCTGTCAACATTCGCCGCTATAACATGCATCTGCTTAGACAAATTAGAAGGCTTCCGGACAAAAAAATTCCTCCGGTCCTCAATCTCATAAATTAACGGTGTGCCGCTGTGATCCTCCTCCATCATTACAAAATCGCCCACAGCAAGCGGATTGGTGCTCCTAATACCCTTCAGACGATAAGCGCCCTTTAATCGCGCTTCAACAGTACGACCGTCCTCCGTCCTCACATGATACCTGTCACCGGTGTTCTTTACTACTAACGCTCTCAAACCGTCATGATTTCCTTCTCCTTATCAGACAAAGTGTCGTCTATAAGCCTCAGGTACTTGTCATGCAACTTCTGAATACTTACCTCCGTCTCCTTCCCATCATCCTCCGGCGTACCCGCCTTGACCGCCTTCTTTGACGCTTCAATCGCCTCACGACGAGCATTACGTACGCTTATACGAGCACTCTCAGCCTCAGCGTTCGACTGCTTGACAAGCTGTTTGCGGCGCTCCTCCGTCAACGGCGGAATGCCAAGACGAATAATCTCACCGTTGTTCTCCGGTGTTATACCAACGTCAGAATCAAGAATCGCCTTCTCAATAGTCTTCAACATCTGCTTTTCCCATGCGAGAATAGTTATCGTCTTCGCATCCGGAGTGGAAATAGTCGCCACATTGGACAAAGGAACAACACTTCCGTAATATTCTATCTTTATGCCGTCAAGAATATGTACATTAGCCTTCCCCGCACGTATCCGCGAAAGTGTCTCCCTAAAATGCGTCACCGAATGCTGCATCCTGTCGCCGGCATGTTTTTCGACATCCTTTATTATACTCATAGCCCTCCTAAGTTTTTTGTTTTGGCAAAGGTAATTGTTTATTTTGAAATCACAAAAAAAAGCAATACCTTTGTGGGCCGATTCCAAAAATAATATCACAGCAAATAATAAAATAAATGAATCTTACACTAAACAAGATTGATGCGGTAAATGCCACTGTGACGATCGAAGTAGCAAAAACAGACTATCAACCCGCAGTAGAAAAAAGTATAAATGATCTACGCAAAAAAGCCAACGTCCCAGGCTTCCGCAAAGGTATGGTACCTTCTTCCATGATCCGGAAAATGTACGGAAAATCCTTGCTCAATGAAGAAATTAATAAATTAGCACTAAATAGACTGTCCGAATATATCCTCGAAGAGAAACTAAACGTGCTCGGCAATGCATTGCTCGACGAAACCCAGCAACCCGCCGACATCGACGTAGCTGACAACCATACCGTCGTATTCAGCATAGGACTTGCTCCCGAAATAAACTTCACAATAGATAAGGAGGACGTAATTCCCTACTACGAAATCAAAGTCCCCGATGAAATGATCGACCGCCTGATAGAAAACCACAGAGCTAATTTCGGCGAATACAGTACGCTGGAAACAGTCAACGAAAAAGCCCTTGTAAGGGGAATTCTGACTGAACTCGATGACAAGGGCAACCCAAAAACCGATGGCGTCAATATTGAGAACGCCATGCTTATACCCGCATTCATCAAAAACGACGACGAAAAAAACAAAATAATCGACGCTAAACTGAATACCGAAATAGTTTTCAACCCTTTCAAAGCTTATGAAGGTAACGAAGCGGAACTTTCTTCGTTCCTTAAAATCAAAAAAGGGAAAGTGAAAGACCATACTTCGGATTTTTCTCTGCAAATCAACAATATCAGTAACTATAAAGAGGCGGAAGTGAATCAGGAGCTTTTTGACAGGGTTTTCGGCAAAGATAAAGTGAAGACGGTGGAAGAATTTAGATTAAAAGTAGCGGAAAGCATCAGCAGACAACTCGCCTTGCAGAGTGAAAATAAATTCCTTGCCGACGTCGGCGCTTTTCTGAAAAAGAAAGCAGGAAAGGTCACATTTCCGGAAACCTTCCTGAAACGTTTTATGCTGCAAAACACGAAGGAATCGCCGGAAAAAATCGAAGAAAATTTACCTGAAGTAATAGAGGACCTTAACACTCGTCTGATCAAGGAAAAGATAATCCGTGACTATAAGATCAAAGTTGAAGAAAACGAAATTGTAGAAGCAGCGACAGCCACTATTTCGACGCAGCTCGCACAATATGGAATGACCTCTGTCTCCGACGACGTCTTCAAGGAGTATTTGAAAAAGATGCTGCAAAACGAGCAAATAATCAACGACTTGGTGGACAAATTGCTGGAAACAAAGTACAGCGGCGTTCTGAAAGAAAATTTGACGCTTGATTATAAATCTGTTTCGCTGGAAGAGTTTCAAAAACTTGTTCGTCAGGAAGCAGCAACAACGAAAAAGAAGCCGTCAAAAAGGGCCTCAAAGAAAGCAATAAATGCGGAGGAACCCAAAGAATCCTGATTTGAGGACGGACCGGAGAAGATCGAGAATTACAACCCCTAAAATGAAATACGACACTAAACCTTACGTAATCGGAGTGGATATGGGAGGTACCAATACCGCTTTCGGAACGGTCAATCGTTACGGTGAGATTTTGTTTCGCGATTACATCAATACGGGGGATTATCATTCCGGCGGCGACTATATAACCGCTCTTAGTTTAGCCATCAATCGTTTATTATCGGAGAACGATCTGCAAGACAGTATCCTCGGCATAGGGATGGGGACTCCGAGCGGCAATATGAACGACGGTTCCATTTCCGGTGCAGCGAATATCGAGTGGGCGAAATCGGACGAAAAGATTTTTCTTGCTCGGATGCTTACGGAAAAGACCGGACTGCCCTGCCGTCTTGCCAACGACGCGAACGCAGCGGCTTTAGGCGAGATGATTTACGGTGTTGCTCGCGGTTTGAAGGATTTTATCATGATCACTCTCGGCACGGGGCTGGGCGGTGGCATTGTGGTGAACGGGCAACTTGTTGCCGGACATAACGGACTTGCCGGCGAGTTGGGGCATGTTCGCGTTGTCGGGCACAACGGTCGCAGGTGCGGCTGTGGGCGTACGGGCTGCCTGGAGGCATATTGTTCTGCTACGGGGGTGTCTCGTACCGCACGTGAATTTCTCGAAGCGAATCCTGCAAAAAACCATTCTCTGCTCTGTGATATTACCGATCGTGAGATCACCTCGAAAGACGTTTTCGACGCCGCCAAAGCGGGAGATAGCCTTGCTGTGGACATTTTCCGGTTCACGGGGAGGATTCTCGGGGAGGCATTGAGCGACTTCGTTACCTTTTCGAATCCGGAGGCTATAATACTTTTCGGCGGGTTAACCTTGGCGGGGGATTTCCTGCTTGATCCTTTGAAGGAATCTTTCGAAGAGAATGTGTTGGGCATGTATCGGGGGAAGACTTCCATACTTGTTTCGGAACTAAACAACACGGAGGCGGCGATACTTGGGGCGAGCGCTCTTGCCTGGGGGTGCGGTTCACCGTCCGGCGGTCATGTCGAGAATTCTGATGGCGCTATCTTCCATGTCGCATGTGATTTCCTCGATTTTGTTGAGCAGGTAGCTGTAAAATAGTTGCAGTACTGTTGCCACGATCAGCCCTGCGACGGTGGTTATGAGGGCGAATTTCATTCCTCCCGCGATTACTACAGGATTCATATCTCCCGCTTGCTGAATACTATCAAACGATTGGATCATACCGAGCACTGTTCCGAGGAATCCGAGCGAGGGGGCGATTTTGATGAATAGTGCTATCCACGACAGATTTTTCTCTAGGAGTCCTGTTTGCAGGTTACCGCAGGCATTGATTGACTTTTCGATTGCATCGTATGTTTCGTTGGCTCTTGTTAGGGCTTGATAGGCTATTGAGGCTACCGGGCCGCGGGTATTTCGGGCGAGCGCTTTTGCCTTTTCGACGTCGTCATTCTTGAGGCATGTTTCGAGTTTTGTCAGGAATTTCGTGGTATTTATTTGCGCCAGGTTGAGGTATATTATTCTTTCTATGCATATCGACAGTCCGATGATGAGGGTCAGTGCGATGAAGCTCATAAACATCGGCGAGCCTTCGATGAACCGTGTTTTGACGGTTTCGTGGAGATTTCCCGACCAGAGTTCGGATAGGATGTTGAGGTGGCGAATATTGAGTGACGAGAGGATGTACATGCTGATTTTTTTGGGGGGTATTCGGCGTCAAAGTTACTTATTTATTTTTGTGAAACAAAATGCGCGGCACGTGAACTGCATAGGGCGGATCGGGAGCCGGAGACTGCGGCACGTGAAATGCATAGGGATGTTTGGGAGCCGGAGATTGCGGGGGACGGGCTGATGGCGGTTTTTTTCATGTACCCGGGTACGAGAATCGGAGGATTTTTGCGTTGTGTTTTCCCACGTTTATCGGGCAGGATGAGTTTCTTTTCAGTTCTGCCGGCGAAATTTCCCCTGTTATCATATCGGTTGCGGATGTGAACACGGGCCGGTGGAGGTTGAAGTAGTTGAAGGCGTTTTCGGGGACGAAGATGTTTATGTCTGCGTCGCTGGAGTCGAAATTGGCCACGATTAATACGAGTTCTTCGCCGTAGCAGCGCATCCAGGCGAAGTGATATTGGGGATTGAAGTGCCTACCGGCGGGGTTAACGTACATCAGGTCGAAGAACCGTCCTTCGCGTATTGCCGGCGAGCTGTTGCAGATTTGCATCATTTTCACATAGAATGTTTGCAGCTCACGTTCTTCGGCGGTCAGGAGTTCACTGTCTGTTTTGCCCCCGTTGTACCACCTGCGTAAGGTGCTTACGGACCAGTAGTCGAAGATTGTCGTGCGACCGTCGATACCGCTGAATCCTTCGGCTTCCATTCCCCGTTCGCCGAGTTCCTGTCCGGCGTAGAGGAGTACGGGGCCGGTGTTGATGGCTGCCGCTACCGCGAACGCCGGGCGGGCTTTCAGGGGGTCGGCTGCGAAGAAGTCTGAGGCGACGCGCTGTTCGTCGTGGTTTTCTACAAAGTTGAGCATCCTGCCCTGGAGGTCGCCGAGGGACTGCCAGCACTTGGTTATGTCGCTGGCGGGCGCGAGACCGGAGATGACGTTGCGGATTGTGTCGTAGAGTCCGGATTTGTCGTAGAGGCAGTCGAATTTTCCGACGTGGAAATATTCGTGGTAGCGGTGTTGGTTGTATATTTCGGCCAGGAAAATTGTGTCGGGGTATTGGCTTTTGATCTCCGGGATGACCCAGTTCCAGAATTCGACGGGCACCATCTCGGCCATGTCGCAGCGGAAGCCGTCGACGTGTTTCTCTACCCAGTACATGAGGATGCTTCGCATTTTGTACCAGGTGTCTGGGATCGGGCTGAAGCGGCATTTTTCGTTGTTGAGGAAGTCTATGCCGTAGTTGAGCTTGGCTGTTTCGTACCAGTCGCTGCTTGAGGGGTTTGGGGCGAAGCAGTTGTTACCGGTGGCGCGTGCGGGGAATTCTTGGTAGTTACTTTCGTCGTCGGGCCGGCTGTTGGGGGGGATGAAGGGTTTTCCGGGGATGTAGTAGAAGTTGTTGTTGTGGTCGAAGGCGACGCTTTGTTTGTCGTTTTGGCCGAGGTCGGCTATTGCGTAGGGGATGGCGTCGGAGCTGTAGTTGCGTGCAACGTGATTGGGGACGAAATCTATGAGGACTTTTAGTCCTTGCTGGTGACAGCGTTTGACGAGGTTGTCGAACTCTTCGCGTCGGGTTGCGGGGTTGTCGGCTATGTCGGGACTGACGTCGTAATAGTCTTTTATGGCGTAGGGGGAGCCGGCGCGACCTTTGACTATGTCGGGATGTTCGGCGGGGATGTTGGCTTCGGGGTATTGCGTGGTTGTTGCGTGTTCGGGGATTCCGACGAACCAGATGCAGTTGACGCCCATTTTGCGGATTGTTTCGAGGACGTGGGGCGTGAAGGCGGACATTTTGCCGCATCCGTTTTGTTGGATTGTACCGTTTGGGATGTTGAGCTGCTTTGTGTTACCGAACAGCCTTGGGAGGATTTGGTATATCACGAGTTTTGTTTCCATGATTACTGTATGTATTTTTGTTAATGATTTTTGCTTGATTTGGGCTGTAAATGTAGTGATTTATTCTGGGATTTGCGTTATTTCGGCTGAATTTTATTACTTTTGCGCCGTTAAACGTGATTGGAGGGATGTTTATGGAGTTTGAGATGACGAGGGAGCGGTTTATCGGGGTGTTTGGGGCGGGTTTTTTCTGTCTTTTGTTGTTTTTGGGCATGTTGTATGTGTCGATCAGGTCGGAGGTTTCGTTGGAGGAGGATGGTGTGATGGTTTCTTTCGGGACTTTTGCGGTTCCGTCGAGTTTTTTTACTTCTGTAAACAAAACGCATACGACGGCTGAGAGGTTACCTGCGGTTCGGCCTGAGAAGGGACCGGCTGCGGAGGTTATTAAGGGAGACGAGCCTTCGGCAACGGTGGACGACGGGACGCGTAAGGAGTTGGAGGCTGCGCGATTGGAGGCGGAGCGGGCGCGTGAAGCGCGTCTGGCGTCGGAGGCCCGGGCGGCAGCCGAACGCAGGAAGTTGGAGGAAATACAGTCCCGTGTTTCCGGAGCTTTTAAACAATTAGGTTCTGAGAGTAGCGCGGGTGCGGCTGATAATAGTGGCGGGCTTGCGGGAAATCCTGGGGGGTCGTCTGCTGACGGCGTTTCTGCTGCCGGCGGCGGTTTCGGGCGGTTTGATTTGGCAGGTCGGTCTCTGGCGGGCGCGATGCCTCGACCGTCGTATGTGGAGTCGGAGGAGGGAAGAATTGTTATCGCGATCACGGTTGATCCTTCGGGCAAAGTTATCAGTGCGGAGGTCGGACGCGGCACGAATATCGACAGCCGGACGATGCGACAGGAGGCTTTATCTGCGGCGCGCCGCACGCGATTTAATTCTATCCCGGAAAACAATAACCAGTCCGGGACAATCACTTACCATTACTCGCTCCACTAAAAAGTTTTATTCAATGCAATGTGCGGTGAACGAAACTCCGCAGGAGCTTTATTCAATGCAGTGTGCGGTGAACGAAACGCCGCAGGCGTTTATTTGAATAAAATTCCGGCGAACTGATCGCATAATGTGTTTTATTTGCCGAAATTTCCTTTACGAATATATATGTGTATTCGTGCGTTTGAGCGATAGCGTGGCAAAGAATACACATATATATTCGTCCAATGAAGCTATTGTCGATACAATATTTATAAGTGTTTTGTTCGCCGGAATTTTATTCAAATCAATTGCATAATATATGTATTAAAATGCCGTGTTTGGCGAACTAAATTCCGTTAGCCCTTGTTCGCCGCCGCAATTCGGCGAACAAAACGCCGAAGGCGTTTAATTCAATGTAGTGTCCAGCGAACAAAATTCCGTTAGCCCCTGTTCGCCGCCGCCATTCGGCGAACAAAACGCCGAAGGCGTTTAAGACAATGAAATGTTCGAGAGACGAAGCGCCTATGGCGTTTTTGCCGTTAATTTTTCCGGCGCCTAATCTTATAATTGCAGACCGTCTCTAAGATATTGAAAACCGGCGACAGCATATTGAAGAAACAGTACGGCAGATAGTGAGCGACGGTAATCGCGAGGATTTTGGACTGCGTCGCCCCGCAGCTGTTCCACGGTATGAGGGGCGAGGTCACCGTGGCGGAATCCTCAAGAGCCCTGCTAAGCACTTCGGGCGAATATTTATTCAAATCGTACAGAGGGCTTAACATTCTTCCAGGGACCACTATCGAGAGGTACTGATCACATGCGGTCAGATTAAAAATCACGCCCGACAGTAAAGTACACAATATCAGCGAGACCCTCCCTTTTATCAGCGACCGGATCGCGTTCGTGATCGTTTCCAAACACCCTGACGACTCCATCGCACCGCCGAATATCATCGCCGCCACGATTAGAAACACCGTACCCAACATGCCGGTCATCCCTGACGACGACGCCAGCGACGCAATCTCACTCTGCGTCCCGACCGCCGAAAACTCCCCCGACACAGCTTTAATAAGCGTTTTATACAAATTATCATACTCCGGTTGGGACGATATTGTATGCATCAGTTCCGACTGAAAAATGACTGCGGACGCCAATCCGAGCGCTGTCCCCGCAATCATTGCCGGCACAGCCGGCGTACGTTTCACGATCACCGCGACAAGCAGCGCCGGGGCTGCCAGCAGCAGCGGGTTTACGTTAAAATTCGACGCGATGGCCACCCTTATCGTTTCCGTCGCCGCAGTTTCCGTTTCGCCGGCGGCGTATGGCCCTATGATTGAAAAAATTATCAGCGTCGCGACCCATGCCGGCAGCGTTGTATAAATCATGTACCTGATGTGGGTGAACAGGTTCGTTCCGGCCACCGCGGCTGCCAGGTTGGTGGTATCTGAGAGCGGCGAGAGCTTGTCGCCGAAATACGCTCCGGAGATTATTGCCCCCGCGACCATCCCGCTGTTCAGGCCGAAAGCCTCCCCTATGCCCGCTATCGCCACGCCGACCGTCGCGACGGTTGTCCATGAGCTTCCGGTCACCACCGATATCAGGCTGCAAACTACCACCGTTGCCGGCAGCAGCGCGGATGGATTCACGAACTCCACGCCGTAATACACCATCGCCGGAATAATCCCCGACACAGTCCACGCGCCGGTCAGCGCCCCTATCAAAAGCAGGATCATAACCGGCTCTATCGCCCGCGCCACCGTTCCTGTCATGCC
>JAIRMF010000090.1 GCA_031258895.1 Dysgonamonadaceae bacterium
CCCAGCCGAGAGCCGACACGTAACCGTCCGCCGCCTCTCTGCCCAACGTGCCGCCGTCGTTCATGTTGTCAAGCCAGGCCCTTGCAGCCGCCTTAACCTTCTCATGAGTCCAATCCAACGAAACCAACTGCTCGGTCTTCTCCACCGCACGCCGGCGCATCTTCTCGGTTCCTATCAACATACCCAATCCGTATTCGGCGTTGTCCTCAAAAAGCGAGTTCGCCCAGGCCGGCCCCCTGCCCTGCGCGTTCCTCGTATAAGGCGTCGAAGGTGCGGAACCAGAATAAATCGACGTGCAGCCCGTTGCATTCGCCACCATCTGACGATCGCCGAAAAGCTGAGAGATAAGCTTTACGTAAGGCGTCTCGCCGCAACCCGAACAGGCGCCGGAAAATTCAAACAAAGGCGTAGCCAACTGCGAATTCTTAACATTCGACCGGATATCGACAAGGTGTTGTTTCGAAGTTACTTCCCCGATCGAGAAATCCCAGTTCTTCTGCTCTTCCAACTGCGATTCTATAGATACCATCTCCAAAGCAGAACCGTTCTTATTACCCGGACAGACAGCCGCACAATTGTCGCAACCAAGACAGTCCAGAACATTTACCTGTATCCTAAACTGCATCTTTTCAAACGTCTTGGAAGGTATCGCCGCTATGGTTTTGTAAGTCGCAGGCGCTTTACCCTGTTCCTCAACGTCAAGCAGGAACGGACGTATCGCAGCGTGGGGACAAACATACGAACACTGATTACATTGAATACAGTTCTCCGCCGTCCAGACAGGAACCTTTGAGGCCACACCACGTTTCTCATAGGCCGCAGTCCCCTGATCCCATGTGCCGTCCTCACGTCCCGCAAATGCCGAAACAGGCAGGCTGTCTCCGGTCTGAGCATTGATAGGGAAAACAGTCTCCCTGACAAAGTCCGGCGCGCCGGCAATGCCGGGCGACACAAAACCTTCCGTCTCGATCAAAGCCCATTCGGCAGGTACTTCAACTTTCAGATAGTCGGCCCCACGGTCAACAGCCGCATTGTTCTTGTTCACAATATCATCGCCCTTTTTGCCATAGGTTTTCTTAATCATATATTTCATCTGCTCAACAGCCAAATCGTAAGGCACAACACCGGTAATCTTGAAAAAAGCCGACTGCAAAATCGTATTCGTGCGGTTGCCCAGCCCGATCTCCCCGGCAATGCCGGTCGCATTGATGATATAAAAATTGACGCCGTTCTCGGCAAGGTATCTCTTCACGTGGTCGGGAAGGTTTTCCTTCACCTGCCGTTCGTCCCAAACAGTATTCAGGAGGAAAGTTCCTCCACGTTTCAAGCCCTTAGTCACGTCGTAAAGACGCAGATACGCCTGAACATGACAAGCCACGAAGTCAGGTGTATTAACCAAGTAAGTGGAACGAATCGGATTGTCGCCGAAACGAAGGTGTGAAGCTGTAAACCCGCCGGATTTCTTGGAATCGTAAGCAAAATATGCCTGACAGTATTTGTCGGTATTATCGCCGATGATTTTTATGGAGTTCTTATTAGCACCTACCGTACCATCTGCGCCTAATCCGTAAAACTTAGCCTCGTAAGCGCCACCCTCAAGTTCGATCTCTTCTCTCAAAGGAAGGGAAGTATATGTGACGTCGTCCGTGATTCCGATCGTGAATCCGTTTTTAGGCGAGGGCAGGGAGAGGTTCTCGTAAACCGAAAGAATCTGTGCAGGGGTTGTGTCTTTGGAAGACAGCCCGTAACGTCCGCCGACAATTACAGGTTTGCGCCCGCCGGTAATATCTCCGTTTTGAGCGAACGCCTCAACTCCATCCATATATAACGGTTCGCCCGGTGCGCCGGGTTCTTTGGTACGGTCCAGGACGGCAATCCTGCCAACGGTAGCCGGCAACGCCTCCATAAGATGTTTCACCGAAAAAGGGCGGAAAAGATGCACCGCAACCACACCAACCTTTTCACCTTTGGCGGTAAGGTAATCAATCGTTTCGCGAATAGCCTCCGTAACCGAACCGATCGCAATAATCACCCTGTCGGCATCCTTAGCGCCGTAATAGTCGAACAGATTATATTTCCGTCCCGTCAATTCCGACAGTTTGTTCACGTAATCTTCTACAATATCAACCATCTTGTTGTAATAAACATTGCTCGCCTCACGGGCCTGAAAATATATGTCCGGATTTTGCGCCGTGCCGCGGGCAACCGGATTTTCGGGATTAAGGGCGCGGGCACGAAACTCAGACAGCGCTTTTTGATCAATCAACGGAGCGATATCTTCATTGTCAAGCGCCTCGATTTTCTGGATCTCATGTGAAGTGCGGAACCCGTCGAAAAAATGTACGAAAGGAACTCTCGACTTGATAGCGGAAAGATGCGCCACCGCCGCCAGATCCATAACTTCCTGAACGGAACTTGTTGCAAACATCGCCACTCCGGTCTGACGAACAGCCATCACATCCTGATGATCGCCGAAAATCGACAGAGCGTGAGAGGCCAGAGCGCGCGCCGAAACGTGATAGACCCCGGGAAGAAGTTCCCCTGCAACTTTGTACATATTCGGAATCATCAGCAGCAAGCCTTGCGACGCCGTGAAAGTTGTCGAAAGCGTACCGGCCTGAAGCGAGCCGTGCATAGCTCCGGCGGCGCCGGCTTCAGACTGCATTTCGTCAACGCTGACGATTTCACCGAAGATGTTTTTCCGACCCGAAGCGGCCCACTCGTCCACGTATTCGGCCATCGTAGAACTTGGAGTGATAGGGTAAATAGAGGCTGTTTCGGAGAACATGTATGCGATATGAGCTGCCGCCTGATTGCCGTCACAAGTTAAAAATTTCTTTTTCTTAATCATGATTTATGTTGTTTTTTTCCTGTTTGCGAACTGCAAAGGTACGAAAAGTAATTGACAGTGGATGCTTTTTTCGGCAAACGCACGTATATCGCCCCGACGTCGACCTTACAAATATATGCGTCCGTTTACGGTCAGATCAGCGACTTTTTTGTACCTTTGCACGTTTTTTTTACAATCACAAATAAACAAAATAACATTCATGAAAATAGGAGTTCCAAAAGAAATTAAGAATAATGAAAGCCGTGTTTCATTGACTCCAGGTGGGGTTTACGCCTTGACGCAGCACGGACATAAAGTGCAGATTCAGGCGGGCGCCGGGGTAAACAGCGGATTTAACGATGAATCCTACGAGGAGGCCGGCGCAAAGATTCTCCCTTCCGCAGAAGAGGTTTTTGCGACTTCGGAAATGATTATCAAAGTGAAAGAACCCGTTGAGAGTGAATATTCGATGATCAAACCCGACCAGTTGCTGTTCACCTATTTCCACTTTGCGGCCGACAAAAAACTGACAAATGCGATGATGGAGAGCAATTCCGTCTGCTTGGCCTACGAAACGGTCGAGAAGCCCGACGGGTCGCTTCCGCTTCTTGTTCCGATGTCCGAGGTTGCCGGAAGGATGTCGATTCAGCAGGGGGCTAAGTATTTGGAAAAGCCTCAGGGTGGCAAAGGAATTCTTCTGGGCGGCGTGCCGGGTGTGAAACCGGCAAACGTACTTGTTTTGGGCGGCGGCGTTGTCGGAACTCATGCGGCATTGATGGCGGCAGGTCTGGGCGCTCGTGTTACGATTGCAGACATTTCGCTGCCGCGTTTGCGTTATCTCAGTGAGATCATGCCGGCAAACGTCGATACGATAGTTTCGAGCCGTTACAGCATCGAAAAATTCCTTCCCAACGTCGATTTGGTGATAGGAGCGGTATTGATACCGGGCGCCAAAGCGCCGTGGTTGCTCACAAAATCCATGTTATCGCTTATTCCTGACGGTTCGGTATTGGTGGATGTGGCGATTGACCAGGGAGGATGCTTCGAGACTTCACATTCGACGACCCATGCCGATCCGGTTTACGATGTTGACGGTATTGTTCATTATTGTGTAGCAAACATTCCGGGTGCTGTTCCGGCGACCTCGACCTTAGCCCTGACCAATGCTACCCTGCCGTATGTTTTGTTACTCGCCGATCTGGGCTGGGAAACGGCCTGTGAACGGTATGCCGACTTGCGTGCGGGATTGAATATTGTCAAGGGTAAAATTGTGAACAGGTCTGTATCGGAAACGTTCGGATACAGTTGATTTTACACATCGAATAAAAAGCCTCCCCGAAACTACGCGAACGATTTTCCTCATGATGCCAATGGCTCACAATAAATACGTACAAAAGTGCGGTCAGTAATATAAATACTGAGGAGGAATGTCACGAATGAACCGGCAAAAATACGGGCGTACCCTAACGGTAAACTATAACAAAAAATACAACTACCCAGCCCGCAATGCAAAGTTGTATGAAACGGTCCTCCCATAAGATTTTCACAGGATTGCCGCCCTCACCCGAAACAAACGCCAACTGCATATACCGCAAAACGCCGAGGATGACAAAAACAGCGGATGTGTAAACGTAATTATTGTTGAACCTCAATATCACATCCTCTGAAACAGAATACATTATGTAGGCGACAATTGTAACGGTGGAGGCTATTATGAGCGCCGCATTCAGAAATTCCATATTATATCCGGTGATACTCCGGCGGGAAATAACACCCGTTTTGTTGAAAACAACCAGATCGTCGCGTCGCTTGGCAAAAGCAAGAAAAAGCGCCAGCAGAAAAGTCATAACCACAATCCAATGTGAAATCCATATCCCTGCCGCCAGGCCTCCGGCCGCAATCCTGAACACAAAACCGATGGATACGATAAACACATCTATCAAAGTCACATGCTTAAGCCTGACACTGTAAGCAACATTCAAAATCAGGTACAGAACGACAATAAACACCGTCCAAGCGCCGGCGTCGGCCACCGTCAAAATCAGTAAGGAGAGCAAAATACAGCAGGCCGTCAAACAGTAAGCCTTCGTAACAGACAAAGCGCCGGACGCCAATGGCCGTCTACATTTTTCAGGATGCAGGCGGTCCGATTCGACGTCGCAAATATCATTAAAGCAGTAAATAGCGCTCGCCATCAAACTCCAGGCAACAAAGACGGCAAAGGTAACAGCCAAAAGCGAAAAATCAGCCAATTGCCCGCTGAAAAACAGGGGCAGAAATACAAACAGATTCTTTACCCATTGCTTTGGACGTAAAAGTTGTATATGGTGTTTCATATTGATGGTTATACTGTTACTGTTGATAATAGAGGTAGAAGGTGCAAAGGTAAGGAAATTATTTTAGAGCGTGTCGATTGTCGGATGTTTTTCGTGAGCTTGAAAATATTACGTACCTTTGTATGGTTTTATTTGATTATGAATGTTAAACTAAATTTTTAAGCTGTATGAAAAATGTTATCGTGTCTCTGTTAGTTGTCGTCCTGATGGCCTCGTTTGCGGCCTGTTCGGGTGGGAAAAAAGAGGAAAGCGGCTCCCAAAAGCCCGCCAATACGGAAAAAATCGCCGCCCCTGTTGAAAAAGAAACTGTTATACCGCAGGAAGAAAACCCGGCTGAAGCCTTGAAAGCATTCGAAACGTACGCCAAAGAGTTTGCCGATGCACACAATAATGTGCTCAAAGACCCCCAAAAATACCAGAAACTCGCAAGGCAAGCCCAAGAGAAAATCGCAGACCTCGAACGACTGAAAGTACAGTTCGACAAAAAACAGGAAGCCGACTACAAGAGATCGCTCGACGTCGTTATGAAGGTGCTCAAAGGAGGGAAGTAGTCCTGAAAAGGCTGAAATTCACCGAACCGTAAAACCTATGCTGCAAAAAATGCGGCGAAGATGAAAAATCATGCTCTTTTGAATGTTCCAGAATGAAAATTCCGTCAGGATTCAAAAGTTTGTGTGAAAAAACAAGCTCCGGAAGTTGGGGTAATTCTCTTAGAGTATAAGGCGGATCGGCAAAAATAAAGTCGAAAGTTCTCGCGGTCGATTTAATGTAACGAAACACATCTTTGCAGATAGCGTGCATGTTGTCCGCCTTCAGTTCGGCCTGTATCTTCCTGATAAACGAATAATGAGCAGGGTCTTTTTCTATCGCTACAACTTCGCCGCAACCACGGGAAACAAGTTCAAATGCGATGCTGCCGGTGCCGGAGAAAAGGTCGAGGCTTGACGCATCTTTCAAATCTATTAAATTACACACAACATTGAAAATGTTCTCCTTAGCAAAATCGGTTGTCGGCCGCGCCTTAAATGATCTCGGAACCTCAAAACGCCGGCTTTTATGTATTCCGCTTATGATTCGCATCCCTAAAAATATTCAATAACCACCGGTTCTGCTCTTCAATCGTCATATCGGAGTTGTCCAGCACAATGGCGTCGGCGGCCTGTCGTAAAGGCCCATCCTTGCGGGTGGAATCAATAAGATCTCTGTTTTCAAGGTTTTTTATCACCTCCTCAAGGCTGACCGTCTCGCCTTTTGCCGCAAGTTCCGCATGACGTCGCCTTGCACGGATCTCAATACGAGCTGTGACAAAAATCTTCAATTCGGCGTCGGGAAAAACTATCGTGCCGATGTCCCGCCCGTCCATCACTATGCCTTTAGCCTTACCCATCGCCTGCTGTTGCCCGACAAGCGCCGCACGAACAAAATCTATTCTCGCAACAGGACTGACATTGTTCGTAACGGCCATACTGCGAATTTCCTTCTCAACATTCCTGCCGTTAAGATAAGTATCCGATTGGCCCGTCTCGTTGTAAATAAAATCGATCCGAATCTGAAGAATATCCTCCCTAAGGGTCGCTTCATCAAGACGATTGCCAATAAAAAGACCCTTGTTGAGACAGTAAAGCGTAACCGCACGGTACATTGCTCCACTGTCTATATGCTTGTATTTTATTGTCTTGGCTAAATCCCCGGCAAGAGTGCTTTTCCCACAGGAGGAGTATCCGTCAATGGCTACAATTATTCCTTTCATAAACCAAAATCGGATAACGATGTGGAAAGGCTGACCATGACTGATGTTGCAGACGGATGATAGATCCCTGCCGAACAACCTATGGAAAATGCTTTGACCTTCAAACCGGCGCCAACCGAAAAACCACCCATCTTGTTACTCTCGGTAAGCGAAAGGTCCGACGCCCGTTTGGTATTGTAACCGGCCGCAATCCAAAAATTATCGGATGGCATCAGCTCTACGCCGAAAACGAAATGACGCATCAAGGATTCCCTTAAATGATTCAGGTTGATGAGAGTTATCGAATATCGAATCGGGGCATGGTTCAATCGCTGGCTCATCCCCAACTGGATATTCCACGGCAGGTTTGAAAGTTCATCTTCATAAGACTTCACCTGACGGCCGAGATTTTTTCCGGCAATACCGATAGATAATTCGGTCTCAGGATTGTAGTAGTTAATGCCCAGATCCACTCCAAGTCCGATTGCCGTGTTATGGGAATAATTTGAATAGACCAACTTTGCGGCTATGCCTCCGCGAAACGTCTCGGTCAGGTCTCGCGAGAAGAACAGGTTGCCGCAGATATCGTTTGCATTGAGGTCGCCGACAATATCTTGAGCTTGGGTAGTTTCCAGCATCTTGCCGTAGTTTGCAAAATTGAACCCGACTCCCCAAACGCTTTTTTCACCCAAAGTTTTTGCAAAAGTTGCACTGCCCACGCCGATATCACCGATGTAAGACAGATAATTGGCATTTATGGTCATGTCCATGTCCTCACGCAGCAAAGCGGGATTCATGTAAATAAGAGGTAGATCGTTTTCAACCACCGAGACATTATACCCGCCCAACGCCGCTCCGCGGGCTGAAGACGGAAGAAGCAGGTAGGAAAACACCGTCTCGCCATCCTGGGCGGCAAGTGAAAGAGAGTAAAACAGGAGTAAGGTTATTGCTGATATCTTCTTCATGCCTTATTATAAACTGCAAAAACGTCAAATTATTGTATTAGCGGTTTATGCTCATTGTTACATGTTCATTTGTTTTGCCGGTACAAATTAACCCTGTGGATTTTCTTTCTTTTTCATTTTTCTGAACAAATCGGACGCAAACACAAAATCATCAAGTTCGCGGTTGTTTGCGTCCATAATTTCGTGGCCGGTACCTTCCCATGCTTTTCTTCCTTCGTTGATGAAAACAATTTTTTCGCCGATGTTCACCACGGAATTCATATCGTGGGTGTTGATAACCGTTGTAATATTGTATTCCTTCGTTATGTCATGAATGAGTTCGTCGATAAGCAATGCCGTTTTCGGATCTAAGCCCGAGTTTGGTTCGTCACAGAACAGATAGGCGGGATTGAGGGCGATAGCGCGGGCTATTGCTACCCGCTTCATCATTCCTCCGCTGATTTCGCCTGGATAGAGGTCGTCGGCTTCCTGCAAGTTCACTCGTTTGAGGCAGAATTTTGCCCGTTCTTCGCGGTTTTTCTTTGAATTGTTGGTAAACATGGTGAGTGGGAACATCACATTTTCGAGTACGGTCATCGAATCGAACAGTGCAGAGCCTTGAAACAGCATACCCATCTCACGTCGCAGGTTGTTCAACTCCGGTTTACGCATTGTGGTCAAGTTACGTCCGTCGTAAAGGATTTCGCCCGAAGTTGGGGTCACCAAACCGATCAGGGTTTTCATTAGAACCGTCTTACCTGAGCCGCTTCGACCGATAATAAGGTTAGTCTTGCCTTTGTCGAAAACCGCGGAAATGTCGGTCAGCACTTCTTTTGTTTCGAACGATTTGTAGAGGTGTTTTACTTCTATCATTTCTATTCCGTCAAAACAGTTTCTCTTTCATTTCCGACAACGCAGCCTCAAGTCCGTCGACGTTTTTCCCTCCTGCCACAGCAAAATGGGGTTGTCCTCCTCCTCTGCCGTCGATGAGACTGGCAGTTTCACGAATTATTTGCCCCGCGTTAAGACCGTTTTTTACGAGATCGTCACTTAACATCAGCATAAGGCTTGGTTTGCCTTCGTAAGAGATTGCCGCGGCAAAAAACATCTTTTCGGGGAACTCTCCGCGCAACTGAAAAGCGACGTCTTTGGCTATTTCGACGGGAATCTGTCCTTTCATTTCAAACAGTCTTATTCCTCCCAATTCCTGACTGCGCTCTATGAGGCTTTGTTTCAGTCTTTGCGTTTTCTCTTTCTTAAATTCTTCTACCTGGCGTTTCAGTACTGCGTTTTCTACGGTCAGTTTGCGGACGGCCTGTTCCGGGTCGCCGGAGTTACCGAGCAGGCTGCTTATATTATATATTAGATCTTGCTGCGAATAAAGGTGATTTTCACATGATTCGGCAGAGATTGCCTCTATGCGGCGAACTCCGGCGGCAATCGAACTCTCGGAGATGATTCTGAATGTCCCTATTTTGCCCGTCGAGGAAATATGCGTACCGCCGCAAAGTTCGATGGACGAGCCGAAGCGCACAACCCGCACATCATCGCCGTACTTTTCACCGAACAGGGCCATAGCTCCAAGCTCCATTGCACGGGCGAGGGGCACGTGACGCTGCTCGTCGAGCGGTATGTCTTCGCGGATCTTTGCCGTGATATGCCGTTCGACGCTTCTGATTTCCTCTTCGGTCATTTTTCTATAGTGTGAAAAGTCGAAGCGCAGCATGTCGGGCGAAACGAACGAGCCTTTCTGTTCGACATGACGACCGAGCACGTTCCGTAACGATTCGTGTAAGAGATGAGTTGCCGTGTGGTTGCATTCGGTGGCGATTCTCTTTGTTTTATCTACTTCGAGGGAAAAAATGTCTTCCATGTTTTCCGGCGGTTTATGGGCGAAATGCACGGGAAGGTTGTTTTCACGCTTGGTATCGGAAATGATATAGACCGTCCCTTTGGAGTCGGTCATTGTGCCGCAGTCGCCTACCTGTCCTCCCATCTCTGCATAGAACGGAGTCCTGTCGAAGACGATCTGGAATGATTCGGCGTTTTTCTGTTTGACATGTCGATAGCGAAGGATTTTAGCTTTTGCCGAGGTTGTGTCATAGCCTGTGAATTCCGGTTCGCCTTCGCGTACGGTTATCCAGTCGCCTGTCTCGACGGCGGCGGCGTTGCGTGCGCGTTCTTTCTGTTGTTGCATTTGGCGGTCGAAGCCGTTTTTGTCGAGCGACATGCCGTTTTCTTTGAGGATAAGTTCCGTTAGATCGAGCGGGAAACCGTAAGTGTCGTACAGGACGAATGCTTCCTCGCCTTGGATTTCGGTTTTGTTCTTTGCTTTGTTTTCTTTTACGATCTTGTCAAGCAGCCTGATTCCGTTTTCGAGCGTACGGAGGAACACGTCTTCTTCCTCTTTTATGACCTCTGTTATCAAACGTTTTTGGACTTCAAGCTCCGGATATGCGTCTCCCATTGTATTGATCAGGGCGGGGATAAGGCGATGGATGAATGCCTGTTTTTGTTTGAGGAAGGTATATCCATACCTCATTGCGCGCCTTAGGATACGTCGGATGACATAACCTGCGCCTGAGTTTGACGGCAGTTGTCCGTCGGCTATCGAGAAGGCTACCGTACGGACATGGTCGGCGACGACGCGCATAGATATATCGGTATCCGGGTTTTTGCCGTAGTTTATGCCGGTGATACCTGTTATTGCATTGATTATCGTACCGAACACGTCGGT
>JAIRMF010000099.1 GCA_031258895.1 Dysgonamonadaceae bacterium
ACAGTATACGTCAGTCCCGGATATGAACCCGTAGAGTTGGTCGGAAAATGGATAAGCGAAAAAAAAGATACAATTAACTTCCTTGGTTACTGGGGGTTTGTATATGAGCCGATCGTCCCGCTAACCGGTGTAATGCGACCGTACGCGTACATCTGTCACATAGGAAAAGATTCAATCAGCGCGGCGCTAAGCTACAGCAGTAATTCCAACGACTGGAAAACGTATTATTTCCATTACTCAAAAGAGCAAATCGAAATTCGCGGATTCCAAAACTATGAAAAAGGCGTCTACGTAAGACTGAAATGAAAACAATGGCTCGAAGTTTTTTTGGGAGGGCTTGTGAATAATGTCCGTACATAAATACCCCTAAAAGTTGTGTGCCTAACTTTTGGGAACATAAGTTCAAAACACGGGTGGCCTCAATATTGATTTTCATCCTTTACACTGCCGATTTATTGTGCTACACAACATTCCACAATCACATTTACAGGTGATCGTTAGTTTTTTTTCAATAGAATATTGCTGTTTCAAAAAATATACGTACCTTTGCACGCTCAAAAATTAAAATTTAAGCAGAAAAATACATTAAAGAAATTTTCAAAATGCCTACAATTCAACAGTTAGTCAGAAAAGGAAGGGAAACTTTAGTAGAAAAAGGTAAGTCCCCTGCGCTTGATTCCTGCCCACAACGCCGTGGCGTTTGCGTGAGGGTTTACACTACAACTCCCAAAAAACCTAATTCCGCTATGCGCAAAGTAGCTCGCGTGCGCTTGACAAGCTCCAAAGAAGTGAATGCCTATATTCCCGGCGAAGGTCATAACCTTCAAGAACACTCAATCGTGCTTGTGCGCGGAGGTCGTGTAAAAGATCTACCGGGCGTACGTTATCATATAGTTCGAGGGACGCTCGATACCGCAGGTGTGAACGGTCGTACTCAACGCCGTTCGAAATACGGTACAAAACGCCCAAAGGCAGGCAAAGCGGCGCCGGCTAAAAAGTGACCCCTAAATTTCAATTGAAATTCCTCCCCTAAAAACATAAAAATCGGTTGAGTAAATGGACTCGTCAGGGTCCGTTGAAGACCAAAATTTAACAACCAAATTGATTTTTAAAAAATGAGAAAAGCAAAACCGAAAAAAAGACAGATCCTTCCGGATCCTGTGTTTGGTGAAAAGAAGGTTACAAAATTTGTAAACCATTTGATGTATGACGGTAAGAAAAGTACCGCCTTCAAGATTTTTTACACCGCGTTGGACAAGGTGAAAACCAAGCTCGCCAATGAAACAAAATCACCCGTTGAGATATGGAAACAGGCATTGGATAACATCACTCCGCTTGTTGAAGTAAAGTCGCGCCGCATCGGTGGAGCTACGTTTCAGGTTCCAACCGAAATTCGTCCCGACCGTAAGGAATCAATCTCGATGAAGAATCTTATTTCTTTCTCCCGCAAGCGAAACGGTAAATCAATGTCGGATAAACTTGCTGCCGAAATCGTTGATGCGTTCAATAATCAGGGTAGCGCCTTTAAACGTAAGGAAGATATGCACCGTATGGCGGAGGCTAACCGCGCTTTTGCACATTTCCGTTTCTAAATTTTTTTCAAGAATATGGCATTAGGTTCAGACAATCTATTAAAATTCACAAGAAATCTCGGCATCATGGCTCACATTGACGCCGGAAAAACTACGACTTCGGAACGTATTCTGTATTATACCGGGCTTACTCACAAAATAGGCGAGGTTCACGACGGAGCCGCCACTATGGACTGGATGGCACAGGAACAGGAACGCGGGATCACTATCACGTCGGCCGCTACCACCGCAAACTGGAAATATCTGGGAGAGACATACAAGATCAACCTGATAGATACACCGGGACACGTAGATTTTACGGTCGAGGTTGAGCGTTCTCTTCGCATTCTTGATGGCGCTGTTGCTACTTTTTGTGCGGTTGGAGGTGTAGAGCCTCAATCGGAAACCGTTTGGCGTCAAGCGGATAAATATAAAGTCCCCCGTATCGGTTACGTCAACAAGATGGACCGTTCCGGCGCGAATTTTTTTGAAGTAGTACATCAGATAAAGGGCGTTTTGGGAGCTAATCCCTGTCCGATACAGATTCCTATCGGGGCTGAGGAGAAGTTTCGCGGTATCATTGATCTCATCAGGATGAAGGCGCTTTATTGGCACGATGAAACGATGGGTGCGGACTATTCGGTAGAGGAGATTCCGATCGAGTATGTTTCGGAGGCGAACGAATGGCGGGATAAAATGCTTGAGACATTGGCCGAGATTGATGAGAAATTTATGGAGAAATATTTCGATTCGCCGAGTACGATTACCGAGGAGGAGATTCATGCGGTTTTACGCAAGGGCACGCTGTTGATGGAGATCAATCCTGTGATATGCGGCTCGTCGTTCAAGAACAAGGGCGTTCAGCCTTTGCTTGACGCTGCCTGTGCCTACCTGCCGAGTCCGGTAGACACGGATGCTATCGAGGGTGTTTCGCCTGATGACAGCGAGAAGAAGGTGATTCGACATCCGAGCACTTCGGAGCCGTTTTGTGCGCTTGCGTTTAAGATTGCGACCGATCCTTATGTTGGTCGTCTTTGTTTTTTCCGTGTTTATTCGGGGGAACTTGAGGCCGGGTCTTACGTTTACAATACTCGTTCCGGTAAGAAGGAGCGTATTTCCCGTCTTTTCCAGATGCATTCCAACAAGCAGAATCCTAAGGAGTTTATCGGTTGCGGTGATATAGGTGCGGGAGTAGGTTTCAAGGACATTCGTACCGGGGACACGCTGTGTGACGAGGATCATCCGTTGGTTCTCGAGTCGATGGATTTTCCGGAGCCGGTTATCGGCATTGCCGTTGAGCCTAAGACGCAGAAGGATCTTGACAAGCTTGGGCTTGGGCTTAGCAAACTTGCCGAAGAGGATCCGACGTTTACCGTCAGGACTGATGAGGAGACGGGTCAGACTATTATTTCCGGCATGGGCGAGTTGCATCTTGAAATAATTATTGACCGTTTGCGGCGTGAATTTAAGGTTGAGTGTAATCAGGGTCGTCCTCAGGTGTCATATAAGGAATCTATCACCAAGCAGGTTGAGTTGCGCGAGGTTTATAAGAAGCAGACGGGTGGTCGCGGCAAGTTTGCGGACATCATAGTTAAGGTAGGCCCTGCCGACGCTGATTTTGAGGGCGAGTTACAGTTTGTAGACGAGGTTAAGGGCGGCAACATACCGAAGGAGTATATACCATCCATACAGAAGGGTTTCCAGCGTGCGATGAAGAATGGCGTTTTGGCGGGCTATTCTCTTGAGAAGTTGAAAGTGGTTGTTGTTGACGGGTCGTTTCACCCTGTGGATTCCGATCAGTTGTCTTTTGAGATTTGTGCTGTTCAGGCGTTTAAGAGTGCATGTGAGAAGGCGAGTCCTGTTTTGAAGGAGCCGATCATGCGGATAGAGATAATAACTCCGGAGGAGAGCATGGGGGACGTGATTGGCGATCTTAACAAGCGTCGCGGCCAGGTAGAGGGCATGGATACGAGTCGTACGGGAGCGAGGATAGTTAAGGCTCATGCGCCGTTGTCGGAGATGTTCGGTTATGTAACTGCTTTGCGGACTATCACTTCCGGTCGTGCCACGAGCACCATGTCGTTTTCCCGGTACGAGGAGGTTTCGTCCTCGGTAGCGCGTGCCGTATTGACCGAAGTCAAGGGGCGTGTAGACTTGATAAAATAGGGCTGTTAGTTATCCGATAGAATAGAGGGTGCGGGGGACGTAATGTTCGCCGCATTTTTTTTGTGGAGAAGTGTGGAGAATGTAATGTTTGCCGCACTTTTTTTATGAGGGAGTGTGGAAGTTGCTGTCCGGAGAATACGAATTACGGCTTGCGAAACATACATATCTTTGTGAGAAGTTCCCAGACGTCTGCGAGGAACTCCCAGACATCTGTGAGAAGCTCCCAGACATCTGTGAGGAACTCCCAGACATCTGTGAGAAGTTCCCAGACATCTGTGAGGAACTCCCAGACATCTGTGAGAAGCTCCCAGACATCTGTGAGAAGCTCCCAGACATCTGCGAGGAACTCCCAGACATTTGTGAGAAGCTCCCAGACCTATGCGAGAAGCTCTCGTAACTATCTTCAAAGTGTGATGTGCTTATCCGACAATATACGTATCAAGTCGTATAGCGTGTTCGAATTGGCAGGTAATGTGCGTTCAAAAGCATGAACTGCATGTTTCAAAGCACGAATGATTTGCACGATTTTCGAGAGAAAAATAAAGATAACAAAAGGGCAAGAAAAACAAGATACAGACAGGGATACACGTTTGTTACCCGTTCAAAAATATGTTGTACCTTTGCAGAGGGTAACAATAAGATAATTCTGCAATATGGGTGACATAAGAAAATCTAAAAAGCAACTGAAAATATATCTAACACCTGAAAAAACGCCGCTTGAAAAAGCCCAAAATCGCCAAACACTTGAATTGGCAAAGACAATATTTTTTAGGTTAATCATATAAACTTCAACAAAATGAAAACAACAGAAATAAATAAACTTGAAAAAATGGTCGCCGACTATCAGCAAGCAATGCGTGGACAGGTAGACATGAAAAAATTCACCTACTATGCAATCACCCATCATAGTACGTCGATAGAAGGAAGTACTTTGACGGAGGGGCAAGTGTATAATCTCCTCGACCAGGATATACCCGCCAAGAATAAACCCTTTTCAGAGCAACAAATGGTAATTGACCACCACAAAGCACTTGTTTATACCCTCAACAAAGCAAGCGAGAACAAGCCGCTTACAGAACCGGTTATACAGGAAATCGGCGGTATGGTAGTGAAAAATACAGGCGGCATTTACAATACGGCAATAGGTACGTTTGACGGCACACGAGGCGACTACCGACTTATAAATGTCCACGCAGGGGCGCGGACTTTCCCAAATTACAGTAAAGTACCCGACCTTATGAAATCTTTTGTTGAAACGGTAAACAGGCAAATTACAGCGGCAAAAACTTTTCAACAAAAATGCGAGGCCGCCTTTTATGCACACTTCCAATTTGTAAGCATACACCCGTTTGCAGACGGCAATGGGCGTACAAGCCGCCTGATTATGAATTATATTTTGTCCTGCTTTGATTTGCCGATTTTCTATGTCTATAAAAGCAGTCGGGTATCGTATATCCAGGCGTTGGAACGGGCGCGGGACACGGATAACTTACAACCCTTTTACAGTTTTATGTTTGGACAGTACAAAAAGTTTTTGGAAAAGGAAATAAAGGCGGTTTAGCGGAGAATCTTTCCTACTCTTGTTTTGTTCTTGCCCTCTAATTTTGCTTTTGTTTTCAGCCTGCATTAAATGTTTCAAAACACGAAACATGCGTCCTAAATGTCCGAACAGGTGAAAAGCCGGTTGCCCTTAAAAATGAACGGCGCGCGGCGAAAAATGAAAAATCAGGATAGCCTGAATAACGGGTTTCTGTCCCCAAAAGCATCGTCAATGCGGGCGACGTCTATCCAAAATTTGTTCCCCAAAACCCAACCAAGCGGAAACGCCGCCTTGCTCCGGCCGTACCGGTGACCCCAATTGTCGGACGTTACCTCGTATTGAGGGTGGGGCGAGTTGAGTAACACATTGTCGGAACCGTCGGCCACGCCGCCCGCAATCTCGTCTATCTCGGAACGTATCGTAAGCATGGCCTCTACAAAACGATCCAGCTCCGAAAGACTCTCGCTCTCGGTCGGCTCAATCATTAACGTGCCGTGAACGGGAAAAGAAAGCGTCGGAGCGTGAAACCCGTAATCCATCAAACGCTTGGCTATATCGGTCTCCGTAACGCCCGCATAAGCCTTTATCCAACGGCAGTCAAGAATCAACTCGTGTCCGACCCTGCCGTTAACCCCCCTGTAAACTACACCATAGGACTGTTCCAAACGGGCGGCTAAATAGTTGGCACTCAAAATGGCCGTCTCCGTCGCGCGGCGTAACCCGGACCCGGACGTCATCCTGATATAACCGTAAGTAATGGGCAAAATCCCCGCACTGCCGAAACGTGAAGACGAAACAGCCCCTGCGTTCTCCGGAAGATACTCCGCCAAATGCTCCGCACAACAAATAGGCCCCGCACCCGGACCACCGCCTCCATGAGGAATGGCAAATGTTTTGTGCAAATTGAGATGACAAATGTCGGCGCCTATCGTTGCAGGATTGGTCAGTCCTACCTGGGCATTCATGTTCGCACCGTCCATGTAAACCTGACCCCCGTTGCGATGTATGATCCCGCAGATCTCTACAATATCGGTCTCAAAAATGCCGTGAGTTGACGGGTAGGTAATCATCAACGCCGCAAGCGAATCCCGATTCTCTTCCGCCTTCAACCTGAGATCGTCCGTATCCGTGTTGCCCGATTCATCCGTCTTAACGGTAATGATACGAAAACCGGCCTGAATAGCGCTCGCAGGATTGGTACCGTGGGCGGAAAGAGGTATCAACACCGTATCGCGACGTCCCTGACCGGTCCCTTCAAGATACGCCCGAATGGTCATCAAACCTGCATATTCCCCTGCCGCACCGGAATTGGGCTGGAAACTTATACCGGTAAAACCCGTGATAGCCTTCAAATAACAAGCCAGATTTTCTATTAATTCCAAATAACCTTCCGTCTGGTCGGCGGGCGCTAAGGGGTGAAGGCCGGCAAAACCGGGCA
This sequence comes from Dysgonamonadaceae bacterium, assembly GCA_031258895.1. GTDB lineage: Bacteria > Bacteroidota > Bacteroidia > Bacteroidales > Azobacteroidaceae > Azobacteroides. The sequence continues at coordinate 6,716 of JAIRMF010000099.1, forward strand.
AACCGAGAGAAAACATCTCGGAAGCCGCATTCAGCTTCATCGTACAGGAACCAAGCGGAATCATGGAATGGATAAGTGAAATGTCCTTACGCTCCAAACGTTTGATATAACGCATCAATTCCGTCTCGGTGTGAAATGAATTGAATGTGGGATGCAGAAGATAAGGACTGCTACGCAAAAACTTCCCGTCAATAACCGGCTCCTCAACAATCTCGGCCGTGATAAGGCCGTCGGTATCGATGCCGGCCGCTGTAGCAAAAATATAAAGCAGTACGGTAATATCTTCGGGTAGAGTAGTTTCGTCGATGCTTATCCCTATCGCGCCGTCTTCAAAATAGTGGAGATTAACCCGGCAGTCGAGTGCCGTTTCGCGTAGCGTCTCGACGGAAACCGTTTCAGGCAGGCGGACTTTCAACGTGTCAAAGAAATTCCCGTTCTCCTGGCGATAACCGATCCTTTCAAGCTCTCGGGAAAGAAAACCCGCACCGGCATTGATTCTCCGAGCTATGTCGCGAAGACCGTCCGGACCGTGATAGACGGCGTAAAAGGAGGCCATAGTGGCGAGCAGCGCCTGTGCCGTGCAGATGTTGGAAGTCGCTTTCTCACGTTTGATATGCTGTTCGCGGGTTTGAAGAGCCATACGAAATGCAGGTTTACCGTAAGCATCTTTCGAGACGCCGATGATACGGCCGGGCAGAAAACGCCTGTAATCCTCCTTCGCCGCAAAGTATGCGGCCGACGGCCCGCCGAAATACATCGGAATACCGAAACGTTGCGACGAACCGAAAGCTACGTCCGCTCCCCATTCGCCGGGAGGCGTCAGTATGCAAAGCGACAACAGGTCGGCCGCAACCGCAACTTTTATTCCGGCAGCGTTCGCTTTGGCTGTGAAACCGGAGTAATCTTCAACCGAACCGTCGGAATTGGGATACTGGACTATTATTCCGAAAACCCTGTCTATTGTTTCACTTAGCTCGATATTACCGGTGAAAAGGTCTCTGTAATCCCCGTTAAGCAGTTCTATCCCCTGACCGGCAGCACGGGTTTTGAGGACTTCAAAAGTTGTCCCGAAAATACGTTCATCGACAAAAAGAATGTTTGCCCCGTTGTTGATCTTCTCCCTGCTGCGCGACCGGAAGAGCATAAATGCCGCCTCAGCTGCTGCGGTCGCCTCGTCGAGCAGCGAACAGTTGGCAAGTTGCAGCGCCGTCAGATCGCATATCATGGTCTGGAAATTGATAAGAGCTTCAAGCCGTCCCTGCGAAATTTCGGCCTGGTATGGGGTGTAGGAAGTGTACCAGACGGGGTTTTCGAGTACGTTGCGAATGATTGTCGCGGGTGCTGCGGTATTGTACCAGCCCTGACCGATGTAGGAGGTAAATATTTCGTTGCGGGAGGCTATTTCGGCGATATGTTTTGCGAATTCGCATTCGTTCATCGCTTCGGGAAGGTCGAGGGGAACGTCGAGCCTAATATTTTCGGGAATTGTTTCGTTTATCAGCTGTTCGATATTTTGTGCGCCTATTGCGGCGAGCATTGTCGAGGCTTCATCCTCGGTTATACCTATGTGGCGGTCTGAGAAAGATTTCATCTATATATAAATTTTGTGCGCAAAGGTAAACAAAATCCGCAATATAAGACCTTTTTTCCCGTTATTAAGCCAGGCTTATACCTTTGAATGAAGAAACTAATCTTTATATTTTTTGGGCTTATCCTGTTTTTCCATCCGCTTTTTTCTCAGAAACAGAGGGTCAGGAATCAGCCTTACGGCGACTACAAGCTGTATCATTTCGGAATTACCGTCGGGATGAATTTTCAGGATGTTGTATTGACCAATTCCGGGGTTGATACGGGCGGTGAGACATGGTATGCTACGATACCCGACTATTCTCCCGGGTTCAGCGTCGGCATGATTTCCGATCTTTTTCTCAATCCTTACATGAATTTGCGGTTTACGCCGTCACTTTCGTTCGGCGACAAGGTTTTCGAGTTTGTCAATCCTTCTTCCGGAGAGGCTTTTAAGAGCACGGTTCGTTCCAATTATCTGATGTTGCCGGTTGATTTGAAGTTTCGGTCTTTTCGGTTGAACAATTACCGTCCGTATGTTGTTGCGGGGGCATATTCCGTGCTTGATTTGAGTTTGAAGAAGGACGATCCGATACTTCTCAAGCCGATGGATTACGGTCTTACCATCGGGATTGGGTCTGATTTTTATCTTCCATTTGTAAAAATTGCTCCTGAGATTCGTTTTTGTTTCGGTTTGGGCAATATTATAGAGAAGGATCGTTCCGACCTGACGAACTACGACCTTATCAAATACACCAACGCGATTACCCGCGGAGTATCGAGGATGATTATTTTCACCGTCAATTTTGAGTAGGGGATTGGACGGCCATTTTACAGGTTATACCAGGTTTCTGTATTTTATTCTTTTGGGTTCGACGTTACCGAGCCGCATTTTTTTGTTTTCCTCGTATTCTGAGTAGGAGCCTTCGAAGAAAAACACTTCCGAATTGCCTTCGAAAGCGAGGATGTGCGTGCAGATTCTGTCGAGGAACCACCTGTCGTGTGAGATGACGACGGCACAGCCGGCGAATTTTTCGAGTCCTTCTTCGAGCGCTCTGAGAGTGTTGACGTCTATATCGTTGGTTGGTTCGTCGAGCAGCAGTACGTTTGCTTCCGATTTCAGTGTCAGTGCGAGGTGCAGGCGGTTCCGTTCGCCTCCCGACAGTATGCCGCATTTTTTTTCCTGGTCGGCGCCGGTAAAATTGAAACGTCCCAGGTATGCGCGGGCATTTATTTCGCGTCCGCCGACACGTATGAATTCCGTTCCGTTGGAGACGACCTGGAAGACGGTTTTTTCGGGGTCTATATCGACATGACTTTGGTCGACGTACCCTATTTTCACCGTTTCACCTACTTCGAAAGAGCCTTTGTCTACTTTTTCCATTCCCATGATAAGTCTGAAGAGCGTAGTTTTCCCTGCGCCGTTAGGGCCGATCACACCTACGATACCGTTTGGAGGCAGGACGAAATTGAGGTTTCCGTACATCAGTTTGTCTCCGTAAGCTTTCGACACGTTGATTGCTTCTATGACTTTATTTCCGAGCCGTGCGCCGTTAGGGATGAATATTTCGAGTTTTTCTTCTTTTTCTTTTACGTCTTCGCCGAGCAGTTGTTCGTAGGAATTTATACGGGCTTTACCTTTTGCCTGTCTGGCTTTTGGGGACATTCTCACCCATTCGAGTTCTCTTTCGAGGGTTTTTCTACGTTTGCTTGCCTGTTTTTCTTCCTGCGACATCCGGACGGTTTTTTGTTCGAGCCAGGAGGTGTAATTTCCTTTCCAGGGGATGCTTTCGCCTCTGTCGAGTTCGAGTATCCATCCGGCGACGTGGTCGAGGAAATATCGGTCGTGGGTGATGCAGACGACGGTTCCCGGGTATTGTTTGAGGTGTTCTTCGAGCCATTCTACGGATTCTGCATCGAGATGGTTGGTTGGTTCGTCGAGCAGCAGGATGTCGGGTTGTTGGAGCAGGAGTCTGCAGAGTGCTATTCGTCGTCTTTCGCCGCCGGACAGTATTCCTGCCGTTTGGTTTTCCGGTGGGCAACGTAATGCTTCCATTGCCCGGTCGAGTTTTGTGTCGATATTCCAGGCGTCTGTGGCGTCTATTTTATCTTGCAGGTCGGCTTGCAGGTTTAGCAGGCGGGTCATTTTTTCCTCGTCTTCATAGTATTCCGGCAGGCTCAGTTTTTCGTTTACGGTTTCGTATTCTTTGAGTGTGTCGATGATTTCTTTGACTCCTTCTTCGACTGTTTCCCGGACTGTTTTGGAGTTGTCGAGTTTAGGGTCCTGTTCGAGGTAACCGACTGAGTATCCGGGGGAGAAGATCACTTCGCCCTGGTATTCTTTTTCTATTCCGGCGATAATTTTAAGAAGCGTTGATTTGCCTGATCCGTTAAGTCCGATGATACCTATTTTTGCTCCATAGAAAAAGGAGAGGTATATATCTTTCAGCACCTGTTTGTGTGGCGGGAAGATTTTGCTGACTCCCACCATTGAGAAAATTACTTTTTTATCGTCTGCCATATATTTTTTGGATTTGAGGCTGCAAAGTTACGTTAAAACGGCGAGATTCTAAAAGCGGAACGCTGAAAGCGTCTATTCATCGGCCTTTTGCTTTGTACGATACGTCATTTCGCTTATGATTTACGTCGCGTACATAATGATTTACGTCGCGTACATAATGATCTATGTCGCGTACATAATGATCTACGTCGTGTATCTTATGATCTACAAGAGCTTCGCAAAATCGGCTTACCCTATATTTTATTGAAGAATAACAGACCGCAGTGAGGCCCGTCGTTGGGGGCGTCAAAAACTTAATATTTATGTCACGCATTTGTTATACAATTGTAACATTGATGCTATACTTTTGTACCCAAAATGAAATACGCGATGAGAATATGTAAATCACAAATGGTAACTGACTAAAA
>JAIRMF010000141.1 GCA_031258895.1 Dysgonamonadaceae bacterium
CGAATATCAGTCGTGGGTCATCGGGTATATTTTCCGTTGCGTCGGGGTCCTGGTCGAAGGCGTAGAGTCGTCCTTTTGTTGAGAGGCGGTCGAGGATCAGTTTGGCATGTCCGCCGCCGCCGAAAGTTGCATCCACATAGATTCCGTCGGGTTTAATGTTGAGACCTTCGACACTCTCGTGCGGCATAACGGGCAGGTGATATATTTGTGGAGCTGCTGTTTGTGGAGCGGACATTTGTTAAAAGTTTCTGCAAATTTAGCTGTTTTTTTTCGGATTTTCTATTTTAAGACATGTTGGATGTCCTTGGGATGTTCTGATTTGCACACCGACAGGGGATATATATGCTTTTGAACATACAATTAAGGCATATTTTACCGTGAAATGCGGAAATATCCGCACATTGTTTATTACATTTTTTCCGGAGAGCATTACACTTTTTCCAAAGTACATTACACTTTTTCCATAACGCATGTTTCTCGTCAGGAAAAGAGGGTCGGCAGGCGGAATTTGCAGGCAGCCTTACATAATATCGCAGGTATAAAGGCTGAAATTGACGGTCAGGCGTAACATGATGACGGTCGGAAATCGTGATTCGCCGGCCTGTGGAGCTTAATTACAGCATGCAAAACAGGAAAACGGAAAGCTTCCGTCCCAATTGAAAATAATTGTCGTAACTTTGTGGCCCAATCCCGTTAATTATGCTCGTAAAAAGAATCATCCCATGCCTCGACGTGAAAAACGGAATAACCGTCAAAGGCACTAACTTCATCAACTTTCGGGATGCCGGAGACCCCGTCGAACTCGGATTCCAATACAGCCAACAGGGCGCAGACGAACTCGTATACTTAGACATCACCGCATCACATGAGGGCAGGAAAACTTTCCTCGACCTCGTCCGTCGCGTTGCCGCAAATATCAATATCCCATTCACGGTTGGAGGCGGCGTCAACGAACTTTCCGACGTCGATCAATTACTCAATGCCGGCGCAGACAAAGTGTCCGTCAATTCCGCCGCACTCTTAAACCCGAAACTGATAAACGAAATCGCAGACAATTTTGGGTCCCAGGTCTGCGTCTGCGCGATAGACGCCGACCTCGTCGACAACAAATGGAAATGCTTCCTGAACGGAGGACGAATCCCCACCAACCGCGAACTCTTCGAATGGGCGGAAGAGGCCGAAGAGCGCGGAGCCGGTGAAATACTGTTCACCAGCATGGCCAATGACGGCGTCAAAACAGGATACGCAACACAGCCCCTGCAAATATTGTCCCAAAAACTCGGAATTCCGCTCATAGCGTCGGGTGGTGCAGGAACGGTCGAACATTTCAGGGACGCCTTCCTGACAGGTAAAGCAGACGCAGCATTAGCCGCCGGTGTCTTCCATTTCGGCGAAATAGAAATCCCAACACTGAAAAATTACCTCAAAGAGCAGGGAATTGCCGTCAGGTGATTTTTTTTTACTACCTTTGCAGCCCGTTAAATTTTCCCACAAATGAATTACAATACAAAAGAAAGAGTGCTCGCCCTGCCGGAATACGGCAGAAACATCCAAAACATGATAGACCACTGCGTCTCTATCGAAGACAGAAAAGAACGAACCCGCTGTGCCGACACAATAATAAATATAATGGGTAATATGTGTCCGTACCTTCGAGACGTGAACGACTTCAAGCATATCCTGTGGGACCACTTGGCCCTAATGTCCAACTACGCCCTCGACATAGATTACCCTTATGCCGTCAAAAAAAACGACCCGACCGCAAAACCTCCGAAACTGCCCTACCCGCAAACAAAAATACGCTACAAACACTACGGAAAAATCCTCGAAGACATGATCCGTAAAGCAAGCAATCTCGAAGATAGCCGGAAAAAACACGAAATAGTCGGAGCGATCGCCAATTATATGAAAAAATCCTTCCTCCTCTGGAACAAGGAAACAGTTGACGACCGGAAAATCTACGAAGACCTGAAAGAACTCTCAAACGGGAAAATTATAATCGACGAAACCTCGCACAGACTCACCGACTCCAAGGATATACTCCTAAGAAACAACAGAAATACGGCAAAAAAGCAAAGAAAATAAACACCAATCATTAGCATCCGTGTTTTAGCGGCAAGGTGAATTTTTCGTATCCCTGCAATCAAAATTCAGAGTAATGAAAATCTCGGAAATCATATCGGAACTCGAACGTACCGCTCCCTTATTCCTGCAAGAGGATTTCGACAATTCCGGCATCCAAACCGGCAACCTGCATACGGAAGCGACCGGTGTTCTTGTCTGCCTTGACGTCACGGAGGCGGTGCTTTACGAGGCGGTAGACCTTGGTTGCAATTTGATTATCTCGCATCATCCCCTGATTTTCCGTCCGTTGAAGAAAGTTACGGATGGCAGCTACATAGAACGTTGCGTAAAAATCGCCTGCAAGTACGATCTCACCGTTTATTCCTGCCATACAAATCTGGATAATGCCGCCGAAGGGGTTAATCACCTTATCGCAAAAAAATTGGGTCTGCAAAATATCCGCATTTTAAGTCCGAAGAAGAATGATCTGTTCAAACTCTCCGTCTTTGTGCCCGCCGACCATGCCAAAGCCGTCCGGGATGCACTTTTTGCCGCCGGTGCGGGCTGCATAGGGAATTACGATTCCTGCAGTTTCAACACCGAAGGTCAGGGCACTTTCCGTGCGAATGAAGATGCAAATCCGTTTATCGGAGAGAGAGGCAAACTTTACACCGGACAGGAAATCCGCATAGAGACCATTATTCCGAAGGGCAGGCAACGGGCTGCAATTCGTGCGCTACTCGACACGCATCCTTACGAGGAGCCGGCTTTCGATCTCTATCCGCTTGCGAACGAATGGTCATCTGTCGGGTCGGGTGTTGTAGGGGAATTGCCGGTCGCCGAAAACGAAACGGTTTTCCTGCGAAAAATCAAGTCGATGTTCAATTCGGAAGCGCTGAAACATTCACCCCTCACGGGCAAAAAAATTCACAGGGTCGCATTATGCGGCGGAAGCGGAGCTTTCCTCATCAGGGACGCAATTGCCGCCGGTGCGGAAATTTTCATAACGGGCGAGGCGAAATACAATGACTTTTACGATGTGGAAAACCGTATTCTGCTTGCCGTCGCAGGCCATTATGAAACGGAAGTCTGTACAAAACAACTGTTTTATGATGTTATTCTGAAAAAAAATGCTACCTTTGCAGTCCACTATTCAAAAGTGGATTCGAATCCAGTAAATTACATGTAAATTAATAGTATTATGGAAAATAAAGAAACAATAACAGCCGCAACAATAAACGAAAAACCGGCCGAAAACCAATCAAACGCAACAATAAACCAGCCGACGGGAGCCATGGATGGGTACAGATTAGATTTGCAGGGAACGCCGTTCGCAACAAGTAGAGAGACTCAGTCCGCAAATGCCGCCGATTTGTCGGTAGAACAGAAATTGTTCAACCTCTATAACCTGCAATCAATACTCACGGAAGTTGATAAAATCAGAACATTGCGCGGCGAGCTTCCTCTCGAAGTACAAGACCTGGAAGATGAGGTTGCAGGCCTCAATACCCGCATACAAAACTTCCAACTTGACAGAAAAGATATTGATACCTCAATCGGTCAGCAGCGTATAAAGATTACCGATGCAAATGCACTGATAGCTAAATATAAGGAACAGTTAGACAACGTACGCAATAACCGTGAGTTCGACAACCTCTCCAAAGAGATCGTTTATCAGGGGCTTGAGGTAGAACTTGCGGAGAAGAAGATTCGTGAATTTACCGCACGGGCCAAAGCGATTGCGGAGGAGATTACAAAATGCAGAGGGATGCTCGAAGAACGCAATGCCGACTTGAAAATAAAGAAGCAAGAGTTGAACGAAATAATTTCCGAGACGAAGATTCAAGAAGAACAGTTACGAGAGAAAGCAAGGAAACTTGAAGTCACTGTCGACCCCCGTCTTTTGGCCGCTTTCAAACGTATCCGCAAGAATGCAGGCAACGGTCTGGCTGTGGTTTACATACAGCGAGGCGCCTGCGGTGGCTGCTTCAACAAAATTCCGCCCCAGAGGCAATTAGATATAAAACTGCGCCGGAAAACCATAGTCTGTGAACATTGCGGTCGTATCCTTATCGACCCGCAACTTGCCGGTGTAGAATAGTTCATCGTAAATAAACCTTCGTTTCCATAGTCATCTTACGGAATGAGATTATGGAACGGTTCGTTGTGGATAACACGGATTCCTGCAATCCTTGCCGCCCGCCTGCAAAAGGCGTAATGATACGGAAGAGGGAATCGGTATTATCGGAGTTTTGTAGACCGGATTCGGGATTAAGACGTAGAAGATGGTGGGGATACCGGGAGTGAAGTTATGACTGTCATCCTTTTTTAGTTTGCTTTTTCCTTTCGTTCTCGTCAAGGATAATTTTTCTGAGCCGCATTGCTTTCGGAGTCAGTTCAACGTATTCGTCTTCTTTTATATATTCCAGAGCCTGTTCGAGACTGAACACAACCGGCGGAGCCAGCCTGACTTTTTCGTCGCTTCCCGATGCTCGTACATTGGTCAGTTTCTTCGATTTCGTAACGTTTACCGTCAGATCGCCTTCCTTGCAGTGTTCACCTACGATCTGCCCGGCATAAACATCGGTTTGCGGTTCGATAAAGAAGTGTCCTCTGTCCTGAAGTTTATCTAAGGCGTAGGCAAAAGCGTTACCTGTTTCCATAGCTATTATCGAGCCATTCTGACGCTTCTCTATATCGCCCCTCCACGGACGGAACTCGAGGAAACGGTGAGCAGTTATGGCCTCCCCGGCCGAGGCGGTCAGTATATTATTGTTCAGGCCGATTATCCCGCGTGAAGGTATCAGGAATTCGAGATGTATGCGGTCGCCTTTACGTTCCATCGACTGCATTTCTCCTTTTCGTCGGGTAACGATGTCGATTATACGGCTTGAATATTCTTCCGGCAAATTGATATTGAGTTGTTCGACGGGTTCGTATTTGACTCCGTTTTTCTCTTTTATTATCACTTGCGGTTGCCCGACCTGCAATTCATATCCCTCGCGACGCATTGTTTCTATCAATATTGAGAGGTGCAGGATACCGCGTCCGAAGACTGTCCATGCATCGGCTGAGTTTGTTGTTTCGACACGCATTGCGAGGTTTTTGTCCAACTCTTTCATCAGTCTTTCGTAGAGGTGTCGTGACGTAACGTACTTACCGTCCTTCCCGAAGAACGGCGAGTCGTTAATAGTGAACAGCATTGACATAGTCGGTTCGTCGATTGCGATAGGTGCGAGCGGTTCGGGCTTGTCGAGGGTTGTTATGGTGTCTCCGATTTCGAAATTTTCTATCCCTATTATTGCGCAGATATCGCCGGAGCTTACCGTTTCTGTTTTTGTCATCCCGAGGCCTTCGAAGACATTGAGTTCTTTGATATGCTGTTTTACGATTGAGCCGTCACGTTTACAAAGTGCGACCGCCATACCTTCTTTGAGGGTTCCGCGGTGAACACGTCCGACCGCGATCCGTCCGACGTAATTTGAATAATTCAGTGATGTTATCTGCATTTGCGGATTTCCGTTGAGGGTTATTGGTTCGGGGATATGTTCGATGATTGCGTCGAGCACGGGCAGGATATTGTCGGAGGGTTTTCTCCAGTCGTTGCTCATCCATCCGTGTTTTGCGGACCCGTAGATTGTTGCAAAGTCGAGTTGTTCTTCAGTTGCGTCGAGGGAGCACATGAGGTCGAAGATCATCTCTTGTACTTCTTCCGGTCGGCAGTTTGGCTTGTCGACTTTATTGATAACGACGACGGGTTTTTTCCCCAGCGAGATTGCTTTTCCGAGTACGAAACGTGTTTGCGGCATTGGGCCCTCGAAAGCATCGACAAGGAGCAGCACTCCGTCGGCCATATTGAGCACGCGTTCCACTTCGCCGCCGAAATCGGCATGTCCCGGCGTGTCGATGATATTAATTTTGCAGTCTTTATAGTTTATGGATACGTTTTTAGCGAGTATTGTGATACCTCTTTCGCGTTCCAGGTCGTTGTTATCGAGGAATTGGTCGAGGTCGGCTTTGTCGTTACGGAAGAGTTTTCCGGCTATCAGCATTTTATCGACGAGGGTTGTTTTGCCATGGTCAACATGGGCGATGATTGCTATATTTCTGATTTTTTGCATGAGTTATTTTTAGAAAGCGGGTGCAAAGGTACGAATTTTTTCACTGACGGCGGCACACGGAGGAGTTTGGCGTTGTTGTGTATGCCGTATTTGACCTTTGGGAAACGTTTCCCGCTCTACAATACCGACCCCGAAAATGAAAATAAATGCCTACCTTTGTAAAACCACTCAAAAATGAACTATTCAATATCCCGTATCGCACAAATCATTAATGCAAAAAGCGAAATCACCTCAGATACACAAGTCCGAATCCTCCTCACAGACAGCAGATCCCTCGCAGATCCATCCGTCAGCCTCTTCTTCGCCCTCCAAACCGAACAAAACGACGGTCACCTGTACATCCGGAAACTCTATCAAAAAGGCGTCAAAAGTTTCGTCGTCCGGCAAGACTTCGACAAACAAAATAACAACATACCTGACGCAAACCTCCTGAAAGTCGACGATACACTCCTCGCCCTGCAAGCCCTCGCAGCTCACCACAGACAAAAATTCAATATACCCGTCATCGGAATAACCGGCAGCAACGGCAAAACAATCGTCAAAGAATGGCTCTACCAACTGCTCGAAGAACAAACCAATACCGTCAGATCTCCCAGATCCTACAACTCCCAAACGGGCGTCCCACTTTCAGTCTGGCAGATAAACGACAGCCATAAACTCGCAATATTTGAGGCCGGAATATCCAAACCAAACGAAATGAAACGGCTGGAAACCGTGATCAAACCTACCATCGGAATATTTACCACAATCGGAGAAGCACATCAGGAAAATTTCGTGTCGCAGGAAGAAAAATGTATCGAAAAACTCGAACTGTTCACCAACGCAGAGAAAATTATTTGCAACTGCGATAACCCGCTGGTGAAATATTGTATGGACAAAACAAAGCTCGTGAATAAATTGTATGTATGGTCGAAATACAATCCCGACGCCGATATGTTTGTCGAAGCGATAGACAAAGAAACAAGTAAGACAGCCATCAAAATAAGATCAAAACAACAAATCACTATCGAAATCCCCTTCACCGACGACGCATCAATCGAAAACGCAATCCACTGCCTCGCCCTGATCTACTATCTGTCCGGCACTCAAGAACCACCCGAAATCACCTTCCGACCGGAACTGTTCAGTCGTCTTGACCCTGTCGCAATGCGTCTCGACGTCAACAAAGGACTCAATAACAATATCCTCATTAACGATACCTACAACTCCGACGTCAACTCCCTCTCAATCGCGCTCGACTTCATGTCAAGACGTTCCGAGGGCGGCAAACTTAAGCGAGTCCTGATACTTTCCGATATCCTCCAATCCGGAATGGAGCCCGCCGCTTTCTACCTCAAAGTCGCAGACCTGGTCAGACAAAAACAAGTCGAACACATCATCGGAATAGGCCCAAACCTGACGTCGCACTCCGATCTTTTCCCAATCAAAAAAGAATTCTTCCCGACAACCGAAAGCTTTCTTGATTCAAACTGCCGACGCAAACTGAAAAACTCAATAATACTCATCAAAGGCTCCCGACAGTCACGGTTCGAACGGATAACGGAACAACTCGAGGAAAAAACACACCGGACAGTCCTCGAAGTCGATCTCGACGCCGTCAGAGACAACCTGAAACATTTCCGTTCATTGCTCAAAAAAGAAACAAAGATTATCTGTATGGTAAAAGCTTTCGGTTACGGCGTCGGATCGTACGAACTGGCAAAAACGCTGCAGGAACATGGCGCGGATTATCTGGCCGTTGCGCTCGCCGACGAAGGTTCCGAACTCCGTCGTGAAGGAATCACTATGCCGATCATTGTCATGAACCCCGAAAAACATGCCGCCAACACACTGTTCGAACAACAACTCGAACCTGAAATTTACAACTTCACGATGCTCGACACAATTATCCGCGAAACGCGCAGGCGCGGAATCGTAAACTATCCCGTACATATCAAACTTGACACCGGCATGAACAGACTCGGATTCGACTACAGGGACGTTGCGTCGTTGGCTCTGCGTTTGAATAAAGAAAACATCACCGTGAAATCCGTCTTCTCACATCTTGCCGGCAGTGATTCCCCGCAACTCGACAGTTTCACAGGAGAACAGATACGTCGTTTTACCGAGGCCTCCGAGACGATCCAAGAATCACTTCAGTACCCTATCCTGAAACATCTGCTCAATTCTGCCGGCATTGAGCGTTTTGCCGAATCGCAGTTGGACATGGTCAGGCTTGGTATCGGGCTTTACGGCGTCTCGACGATCGGAGATAATACCTTACGTCCCGTAGCCTCGCTCAAGACGCGGATATTGCAAATACGTGAAGTCCGGCCGGAGGAAACCGTCGGGTACAATCGTAACGGAAGATTGACCCGTGTCTCGCGGATAGCCTGCATATCCATAGGTTATGCCGACGGGCTGGATCGTCGCCTCGGTAACGGGAACGGTGCGGTAGTTATCAACGGTCGGATGTGTCCTTTTGTCGGTAATATATGTATGGACGTCTCTATGGTGGATGTTACCGACTGCAACTGTTTGGAGGGCGACGCCGCCGTTATTTTCGGCGACAGAATCACAGTCAACAGCCTTGCCGAAAAGCTGCAAACGATCCCTTACGAGATACTAACTTCAATCTCGCCGCGAGTCAAGAGGGTATATTACAAGGAATGATCGGAATTGTCTTTCGCTAAAAAGAGTTGATTTTCAATTTATGGAGTATCTCCCCTCCGGCAGGTACGTTCACAAGAGGCAATAATAAAGGCCGCCCTGTTTTTTTTGGGGGCGGCCTGCTTTATAAACCAACAATGAAACAAAATCTTTTTATTTCTCTCTGCACACAACCCGGATGCCGCGGAGGCTGGTTGTCGGTGCGCTTTGGCTTCTATAACTGACGCAGCACTCAAAGCCATTATTAAAGCCGCCGCCACGGGCCACACGATAATTTTGAAAACTGGCTGTTTCGGGGCCGATAGGATCAATTACTTCTTCATCTGTATATGTATTGTAAAAGTCCCAACACCATTCCTGTAAGTTGCCGCTCATATCGTAAAGGCCAAGATCATTTTGAGTCTTCTTTCTTACGGGCTTGGGGCCGGTAACATTATAATAAGGGTTGGCGCAAGCAGTATTTTTGTTGTTATTTTCGCTATGCCAGGCAACATTGCAGG
>JAIRMF010000101.1 GCA_031258895.1 Dysgonamonadaceae bacterium
CATTGTTTTTTAAACCACCAAATAAATCAGAAAAAAATCAGGGTAAACGCACGAAAATTAAGTAATCAATTTATTGAGATATGCCAAGTCATATGCAGATTTTAGTCTTCGTTTCTTCAGACTTATCTTATCGGACAACTTGTGTAAGCACTTCTTCTCTATCCGAAAATCTTCTACCTCTGATATATACTTGTATCGATTTCATGACGCAAAGGTAATATTTTCGTGCGTTTGCCCTGAAAAATCACAGTTCATACCAATGGGTCACGGGAAATTTTATTACCTTTGCCACTCAATTTTTCACACCGTAATATTACATATATTTATGAACAAAGAACGATACAAATTAAACAAAGACCTGGCCAAAATGTTGAAAGGCGGCGTCATCATGGACGTTTCCACACCGGAACAAGCGAGGATTGCCGAGCAGTCCGGCGCTGCCGCCGTTATGGCCCTTGAACGTATTCCTGCCGACATTCGTGCGGTAGGTGGGGTTTCCCGCATGAGCGATCCGAAGATGATCCGCAGTATTCAGGACGCCGTCAGTATTCCCGTGATGGCCAAGGTACGCATCGGACATTTCGTAGAGGCGCAAATTCTTGAGGCCATCGATATCGATTATATTGACGAGAGTGAAGTTCTTACTCCTGCCGACGACAAGTTCCATATCGACAAGACTAAATTTAACGTACCGTTTGTATGCGGCGCCAAGAATTTGGGAGAGGCGCTTCGTCGCATTGCCGAGGGTGCGTCTATGATTCGCACGAAGGGGGAGCCGGGCACGGGAGATGTTGTTCAGGCTGTTCGGCATATCCGGATGATTACGGCGGAGATTCGTCGCATTAAAAATCTTCGTGAGGACGAGCTTTACCACGAGGCGAAAGAGCTTGGAGTTCCTTACAGTTTACTGAAATCCGTACGTAAGAACGGTCGTTTGCCGGTTGTGAACTTTGCTGCCGGAGGTGTTGCGACTCCTGCCGATGCTGCGTTGATGATGCAGCTTGGTGCGGAGGGGGTTTTTGTCGGTTCCGGCATTTTCAAGTCCGGTAATCCCGAGCGTCGTGCACAGGCGATAGTTAAGGCTGTTACTAATTATGATGATCCGCAAATTATTGCCGAAATATCTGCGGATTTGGGAGAGGCGATGGTTGGCGTCAATGAACAGGAGATCAAACTGTTGATGGCTGAGAGGGGGATTTGACGTCTCATTTGTAGTTTTGAGACGCGGGACGGATTTTGGATATTGATGTTTGGTATTTCGGGATGGGAGGTAATCTACTGAGATGAGAGTTGGAGTACTTGCGTTGCAGGGGGGCTTTGCCGAGCATATTCACGTACTTCGGAGGCTTGGGGCGGAGCCGTTTGAAGTGAGGAAGGTTGGGGACTTGTCGCGGTCGTTTGAGGGTCTTGTTATTCCTGGTGGCGAGAGCACGGTGATTGGCAAGTTACTTGATGATCTTGGGCTTTTCGGGCCGTTGAAGGGTTTGATTGACGATGGGTTGCCTGTTTTTGGCACCTGTGCCGGGCTTATCTTGCTTGCCGATCGTTTTCGTGCTATTGATATTGAAGTGAAACGGAATGCTTATGGGCGTCAGCTTGGCAGTTTTGCCACTTTTGCCGAGATGAAGGGTTTGGGATGTATTCCGATGGTTTTCATAAGGGCTCCGTATATTGAGCGTGTTGGCGAGGGGGTTGAGGTACTTTCTACTGTTTCGGGCCGTATTGTTTCTGCCAGGCGTGACAATGTACTTGTGACGGCATTTCATCCCGAATTGACGTCGGATACGGGGGTTCACAGGTTGTTTCTTGGGTGTTTGGGTCATCATCATTAATTACAGTAATTTTCGGATATGCGCAAGACAGATGGGTTAAGTAATAGGTTTCGTTCTTTTCCGGCCAATTATTGGACGGTTATAGTGATGGAATTTTTCGAGCGTGGCTCGTATTACGGGGTTTTATCGGTATTATCTGTTTATCTGACGACCGGTATTGATGGTGGTGGTTTGGGATTTACTTTTGAGCAGGCCGGATTGATAAGTAGCGTAACAAAACCGTTGTTGTACTTGCTACCGATCTTGTCGGGCGCTGTTGCGGACCGATTTGGTTACCGTCGTATTTTGATGTGGGCGTTTGCGGTGATGAGTTTGGGATATTTGTTCAGTGGTATTTCGACGGGCTATGAGGCCGTTTTTGCATCGTTATTGATGATGAACATTGGCGCTGGATTTTTCAAGCCTGTGATATCCGGTACGATAGCTCTTTCGACTTCTGGGGCCAATTCAGGTCTTGGTTTTGGCATATATTATTGGTCGATCAATCTTGGGGCGTTTATTTTTCCGTTGGTTTTTGTTCCGTTGTTAAAGGATATTTCGTACGGATACATCTTTTACATGTCGGCGGCGGTTACGGGGTCGTTATTGTTGTTGAACCGATTTTTGTATCGTGAGCCTGTGCGGGACGTTGTTCGGCGTCCTGTTTCGGGGCTGTTGCTTGATGCGTTACTTGTTTTGAAGGACATTCGTTTTGTATCTTTGACGTTGATATATTCTATGTTTTGGATACTGTACTTTCAGATGTTTGATTCTGTTTTGTGGTACGTGAGCGGTTACGTTGACACGACGCCATTAGACGATGCGGTCAACGGTTTTTTGGGTTTCTTTGTTGACGCGCCACGTTGGAAATTTGGAGTTGAGCACGTTACGGTACTGAATGCTGGGGTCATCATTTGTCTTCAGTTTGTTGTATCCTTTATTGTTGAGCGTTTCAAGCCTCTTCCGACGATGATTACCGGCATTATGTTCGGTTCTTTGGGGATGGGAGTTCTTGCGTTATCGTCACATATTTTTGTTGTTGTCTTGGGCATAGTGATATTCACGTTAGGTGAGATGACGGCTCATCCGAAGTTTCTTTCGTATGTTGGTTTGATAGCTCCTTCGGACCGTAAGGCGTTATATTTGGGATATTCTTTTTTGTACGGTGTGATTGGCAGTGGTATTGGTGGCATTTTGGGTGCATTTTTATACGTCCGTTACGTTGAGGAGTTGTCGACGCCGTCGATTTTCTGGTTTATTTTTTGTGGGATAGGTTTGTTGACGATTTGCGGCTTATTGGTTTACAATTGGATATTTAGTCGTCCTGTTTCCGGTTCCTGTTCTTAGAGGTGTGTGTGACGCACCGTACCTCCCCGACATTTTTCCCTCTATTCAAATAGGAGTTAAAGCCATTAAGGTCTTTGAGGACTTTAAGGACTTTAAGGGCTTTAATGACCTTAAAGCCCTTAAAAAACTTTCCCGCCGAACAACTTAAAGCTCAGCGCAGCGTAAATAAACTTGTGTGGATTGTCAGTTCGTTACCCTGTAACGGTATTCATCTACCCGAAATACACGGTAAGAACGTAAAAAATGTTTCGACCCCGATTCCGGAGCGCCAACCACATACGCAATGCCAAATGTCGCCCCGCAAACAGAACAGATGGCACGCAAACCGGTCGAATCAGGTAAAATCCGAATGTCGGGACGGGCCTCGTTCGGACACGAAAGGTCGTACGCGTGCAAAACAAGACCCGTACCACCTACATCATCCCCAAAACCGTGAACGACAAGTAACCCTCCGTAACCAAGACGTTCCGACGCAGTACGGGTCTCCACAAAACTCTTAGTAGATAAGGTCGGAAAAAGATCCTTGTCCATGCCATTTAAATTCAAATCCAACATCACGTCGCGATGCGGAATCGGGGACTCGTATCGACCGTCGCACGAGACCGCAAAATACAACAAAAACAATATACGTAGAACCTTCCTCATCACGATTCAATTAATCGACCCTCAGCCTCCAACGCCCGCTCAAAACCAAACTGCGAAAGTAACCCGTCCCGCAACGCCAAAATGCGATCGTTGCAAAGATTACCAATGCTTCCTTCATGCGTGTGGCGCACGGGACGAGCACCAACAACAGTCCCAGACGAAATCTCCCCGCAAACCCGACGATATGCGTCGCGAAACGGAACCCCGCCTGCAACCAGCTCATTAATACGCTCGACACTGAAAATCGGAGCATATTTCTCATCATCAAGTATGTTATCCCTGACCTCAATCCGGGTCAAAATCCGATCCGACATCCGTAAACAGTCCCGCAACAAACCAAACGAGGGGAGAAAAAACTCCTTCGTTACCTGAAAATCACGAAAATATCCCGACGGTAAATTGCCTAAAACAGTCCCAAGTTGGCCCGGAAGACCCGAAATACGGTTGCACCGGGCCCGTATCAACTCGAAAACATCAGGATTACGCTTGTGTGGCATGATGCTCGAACCCGTGGTAAACTCCGATGGCAAGGTGATAAACCCAAAATTCTGACTGCAAAATAAACATGCATCGTACGCAAACTTCGACAACGTAAAAGCAACACCGGACAACGCAAACGCCGCCGAAAACTCCATCTTTCCACGACTCATCTGTGCATACGAAGAATTGTAATTCATCGTCCCAAAACCCAATAATGCAGTCGTCATCCCCCTGTCCAACGGAAACGACGAACCATAGCCGGCAGCAGACCCAAGAGGATTCCTGTCGCAAATGCCGTACGCCGACAACAATAACCGTAAATCGTCCGTCAAACCCTCAGCAAACGATCCAAACCACAAACCAAACGAAGACGGCATTGCAACCTGTAAATGCGTATACCCCGGCATCAAAACCGACCGGTAACGCTCGCTCAACAAAAGAAACGTGTCTATCAACTTGGAAACATCACACGTAAGTAAACGCAAAGACTCCCGCGTGTAAAGCTTCAAATCAAGCAAAACCTGATCGTTCCGAGATCGACCGCTGTGAACTTTCTTACCAATATCCCCCAACGACCTGGTCAACATCAACTCAACCTGTGTATGAACGTCCTCAACCCCTTCCTCAATGACAAACCGACCGTCAATAACAGTCCGGTAAATCGCACGAAGCTCCACAGTCAATAACCTGATCTCAACGTCGGTCAAAAGACCTATGCTACCAAGCATCTTAACATGCGCAATCGACCCAAGTACGTCCGCTTTCGCCAAATATAAGTCCGCCTCACGATCATTTCCAACAGTAAACATCTCTATCTCACGATCAAGATCAATCTCATTCCCCCAAAGTTTCATAGCAAAACAATAAAAATTCTAAATGGTAAACAAAATAAAACGCACCCCTTAACGATGCTTGAAAAAATAGTAAACCAGACCCCTAAGATGCTCAAAAGTGATCCTCGAAAACAACTTCCGTGCGGAAAGACGCTGATAAGCATGGTAAATAGATACCTGCGGAAGATAGTAAACCGAATAACCGGCCTCCCGAATCCGAAAACAAAAATCAGCATCCTCAGGACCATAAAAAATACGCTCGTCCAACAACCCAACCTCCTCCTGAACCGACCTCCGTATCAACTGACACGCACCGATAACATAATCAACCTCAAACGGCTCCGAAACAGAAGTGTCGTAATGCTTCACACTAAAAGTCGAACGGGCGAAAATGCGAACGGCCGCCCTCAACTTCCCGCTTACAGTCGGAAATACGCGACAACTGTCCTGAACAAGCCCGTCACAACCGTACATCTTGCAACCGCACAACCCAACATCAGGCGTCGAATCCATAAACGCCAACATCGCCGATAACGTAGCCTCATTGACTTCCGTGTCGCTGTCCAAAAGCCAAATGTACTCGCCGGAAGACCTCAAGATCCCCTGATTGCGGGCAACAGAAATACCCCTGTTAGCGTCGTTCCCGATGACAACAACACCGGGATAACGCTCCCCAATCCTAATCAACGTCCCGTCCGTCGAAGCATTGTCGATATATATGACCTCCGCCTTAGGATCATCAAACAAAAAAGATAACGAGGCCAAATTCCTATCAAGAAAATGCCACGAATTGTATCCGATAATTATGACCGACAGTCGCATGATAACAATAGTTTAATTATTTCCGGATGTCAGCTTGTTCTTCAAAGCCCTCAATGCACGCCAAAATTCGGAAAAAGAAGAAAACCTGCGAAGCTGCAACCATACAAAACGAGGACGTAAAAAAAACCGAATGTTATAACGAAAAAGCAACCTCTCCATCTCCCTGTTCGTCAACCCCGGATAAGAAACAATAGAACGATGCTGAACATCCGTCGGAACGTATTCCCCTCCGATAATCCACCGGTTACGCTTCGCCAAATCGTAAAATACAGTGCCTGGAAATGGAGCCGCGATGTTAATCATGACCTGATCTGCCTGCAAACGAATAGCCGTATCAAGCGTTTCCTTAACTGTCGACACAGTCTCCAACGGACTCGTCCCTATCAGTATGTTCAGTTTGACGGGAACATTGTATTTGTTCAAATATCCGATAGCCTCCATGATCTGGCTACGGGTGAGGCCCTTCTTTATGTATGAAAGTATTCTGTCGTCAAAAGATTCAACACCCAAATCTACATAACGACAACAACTCTCACCCAAAATGCGGGCAATATTTTCACTGATAGCATCCGCCCTTGCCTGACATCCCCATACAATTCCATGCCTCCGCAATGCGTCGGCAATCGGTTTTAACCGTTTTTCTGTGACAACAAAATTATCATCCAAAAAACCAATCGCCCTATAACCCTCTGAAGCCAAAAACTCAATCTCTTCAACTACATTTTCAGGACTTCTCATAGAAATAAACGGCTTTTTCCCCGTCACAGCGCGATGTTCCAATTCACGGGCAAACGTCAGGGAACTCGGCACACAATAAATACAGTGGAAAGGACAGTTCCGGGAAGTAACCATCGCCGTATAAGGTGAACGCTTCAATTTGGGATTACTGAAAGAATTCCTGTCAACTAAGTGACGCGCCGGAAAGGGTAGCGAATCAAGGTCACGCAATAACTCGCGGGAAGGATTATTACATATCTTCCCACAATTATCCAAAAAAGAAATACCTCTCAATCCCGAATACGACTGCTTGCCCGCCAAACAAAAGCACAATTCCTTAACGGTAACATCCGGTTCCCCACGAACTACAATTTGTCGTGTGTCCTGCAAAAACAAAGAAGTGTAAAAGGTCGGCCCGGGACCAACATAAATAATGTATGCGTCGGGCGAATAACGAAATATCCATCGTGAAGCCTCTATGTCGTTCTTGATGGAAAGATTGACCGACCAAAAAATGTAAACATCGGAACTGTCGTTTTCAAGAAACCTTCTCCACCTTCCCAACGAACGCCCTCCCCGAACAAAATTTGCATAACAAACCGAATGACCCTCTCTTTCCAAGATCGCAGCAATAGTCAACTCATAGATGTTGATCATAGGATAAACCATCGTTGTGCATCCGGCAGTCCTTTCCGCAGGACGTTCCTTCCCGAAAACAGGCGGTATTAATAATGTTATCTTCATGTCTTTTTTGTTGATGAAATTCTAACCGGGCAAACATTCATACAATCATACTTCAAAATAATCTTTCCTTGTGCTTCGTCTTGATATTATGCTTCTCGCAGAACATGCAAACCCTTACCGTCAGGCTGTCGTATTTTGAAATTAAACGGTTCAGGATACGTATTATTGAGCGAGTGACGCAATATTTCTTCACATAATAAAACTCATGCTCCATATCCATAAAATACATGTAATCCTTCAAAATATTTGCAGGAAGTAACTTGTGGAATGCGTCCATCCTCTCGTTCCAAGCCGTGCCGGAAGGCATACTGTTACTAATCCCGTTCATATCGAAAAACACAACCGGAATATCGATATGTCTATGACTGACGCCACTAAGTCCGATAGTTTTGAAATAAAAAAGCCAATCGGAAGTAATCCTGTAATTTTCATCATAAAGTCCATATTCATTGAACAACCTGCGGCGGATGAAACTTGCCTGATGGGAAATCTTGCCATGAAACAGGTCAAACAGAGACATCCGACGCCTTTCCTGTTGACAAAACCATATCAACCCCTTTTGCAGCTTCCGATGGTTCTCCGAGAATTCAATATAATTACCCACAAGGATATCTTCGGTGTGCTCATGACTAAAAATCTTTTCCAGCGTAGTTTTGTCATATAAATAATCCCCGCTGTTGAGGAACTGGCAATATTCACCGTTTGACGTCAGGATGGCCTTGTTCATTGCATTGTAAATACCGTCGTCAGGCTCGCTTATCCATGACGATATTGTGTCGGAACAACTTTTTATCAGTTGAACGCTGCCATCGGTAGAACCGCCGTCGACGATGATATATTCAAAATCGGAGAAAGTTTGGGAGGCAACGCTTTTGATGGTTTTTTCCAGACCTTCGCGGTTATTCAGATTAACGGTGATGATGGACAATTTCATACCTCTTGTATTCTATTCCGGGTTACGGCATGTAAAATTACTGAAAAAAACAGGAAATTTGGCAGGTTCACTAAAAAGTGCTACCTTTGCAACCGTTTTAATGTCTCCGTAGCTCAGCTGGTAGAGCAAATGACTCTTAATCATTGGGTCCAGAGTTCGAGCCTCTGCGGGGACACAGGGTTAAAGTTTGAAGTCAAGTTGCACTCGGGGGATTCATGAATGAGTTCCCCGAGTGTTTTTTTGAATGTTCGGATGATATTCATCTATGAAATGCGGTTGAGTGCCGGGCGCTGTTTATGAACTATTGAAGAATGAACATTGTTGAAGGAACGGTTCGTTTCAGGACGGTCAGGCTGAAGTCTTTTCCGATACGGATGCCGTACTTGCCCATTTCCATCTCTACGGTTTTGTAGGCGAGGTCGGGGTGATTGTTTTCATTGCTCAGATGGCAGAGCCAGACGTTTTTCATGTGCAGGTCGAAATTTGCAGCGAGGAATGTTGCCGTTTCCAAGTTTGAGAGGTGTCCATTGCCGTTTGATATGCGTTCTTTCAAGAACTTGGGATATTTTCCTTTCTCCAGCATTTCGATATCGTAATTGGCTTCGATGACCAGATGGTTTGCCATTCGGATATATTCTCCCGCCTTGTTTGTGATAGTCCCGACGTCTGTTGCAAGTACCCATTTGTGATGTCGGTAGTCCACCATGTATCCGACGCAGTCACGGGAGTCATGCGGTACATCGAATGCCGTTATTTTGAAGTCCTTGATATTGACTGCTACTTCTTTTTCGATTGTTCGTCTGGACGTACCGAGTTTTTCGTTGAGGAATTTACTGTTTTCGATGCTTTTGTGTACCGGCTCGGTTGCGTAGACGGGTATTCCGTATTTATCGCCGAGGCTACCGACTGACAGGATATGGTCTGCGTGATCGTGTGTGATGAAGACCGCCATAATCTTCCCCAGATCGATATTGTTGTCTTTTAGTGTTTTTTTTATAGCTCTGATGCTTATTCCCGCGTCGAACAGGACGCCAAACTCGTCGGTCCCGAGAAAATAGCAGTTTCCGCTGCTGCCGCTTGCTAATGTAAGGAATTTCAAGTGCATTTAGTTGATAAATCTATTTTTAAAGGGGTGTTAAAGCCCCTTTAATTCCAAAATTAGACGAATTTAAATGTAAAACCATTCTGCGTTTAAATGTAAAACCATTCTGCGCGCTACATGAAACACAAAAATAATCAAGTGAAAAATTATAAATTTATACAAAAAACGCCATTATGAATAAAAATATTCATAATGGCGTTGAGTTTGCTTTTATTTAGGGATTATTGCCTGAAAATCTCTGGTAGCAGTATGAGTTGCATTTCCAAATTTTGATGATAACTTATTGAAGAACCAGTGTTCTTCAAAAGAGGCTCCATCCTCATCAAAATCCCCAAAATAATTCAGATTATTAGTATGTGTAAAATCTGAATGCCTTAAAAAAGGAAATGCCAGAACAGAAATACCATCATCATATACGGCTTCTTGGTGCATAATATCAAAATCAATCGTAAACATATTATATTCAATAATATATCTGCTTTTGATTTCGTTTACATACACAAAGTTGCTTGCAGATATTGTTCCTTTGTTTAGCTCCAGTAAGTAAGCCTTTTGTTCAACAATATTTTTGCTCTGCAGTCTTTTGTATGGCAAAAGCCCACCACTTACATTTCCCAACAGAGCATCTGCCGTGTAAGTTTTTTCTTGTGATGTTCCACTCAGCATTGTTTGTTTTACCGTAATCCAAGATGTGTATGTTGTATAGTCATCCGCATTTTGAACATTGCTAATGCCGCTGTCAATTAATTCACAACTAACTACAGTGGTCTCACTATTAGTATTCAAACATTTTTTCAGAATAATATTTGCTGTTACATCATAATTTTGTTCTTGCAGTTCGACACTTATTTTGTGTGTGTAAAGTTTTTGAACCCAGACATTTTGTCCTTTTTCGGTATTTTGGACATCTATATCCATATCAGTCACACAGCTTCCCTTATCTACAACGTTGCTGTAGTAGTAATAAGGAAGGACTTGCCGAGAGTACCCATCGTCATATGAGGCAACTTTGTATGGAATTTCAAAAGAGAATGAAAAGTTATCATATTCAACACTATACAACATAACAGAATCTGATACATTTATATATCCATCTCTTAAAACATCCATGACACCATAGCTTATGCTGATAGCCGGCTCTCCGCCAAATTCAAAATCATCAACTTGTATTTCGGAGTTAAGATTTTGTAATTTGTTAGTTAGGGTAACCGCTATGCGCGTTCCATTATCACTGGATGAGCGTGTAGCGGGAGCTTGTCCAAACACCTGGTTAACAATAATCCATGTGTCATAACTAAGCTCGGTTCCTTCTGTAGTGGTTTTGGCGGTAACCTTGTTATCAATACCAAAATCCATTACCTCACTTTTGATTATTACTTCCGGTTCGTCATCTTTTGAGCATGAAGTAAGAACATTCATACCGGTAAGAATGACTGCTGCAGCCATTGCGTACCAAAAAAGTTTTCTTTTCATATCATTTAATATTTAATTGTGAATTATTGAAATAATAATATTTTTAAATCTGTTTATTAATATGGTCCTCTTGTTCCATCAAAGTGAAAGTACGGTGTTCTGTCGCCACTATTTGTGGGAGGCAGTCATGCCTGTGAATTAAAAAACGGTTGCAAAGGTACGAAAAAATCCGGACAAGTGTAGAACAGTTCGTTCTCATTTACTTGTTCTTGCCGCTATTTTTGTACCTTTGCGTTTTCTTAATGTATTTATATTGGGAGTATTAATTTTATTGGCATTATGAACATATTGTTATTGGGATCCGGAGGCAGGGAGAGTGCACTTGCGTGGAAGATTAGTAAAAGTTCGAGGGTTTGTCGTCTGTTTATTGCGCCCGGTAACGCCGGCACTGCGTTGTTTGGAACAAATCTTGGTATTTCTGCGAACGATTTTGATGCTGTTGGCGGCGCTGTTTTGGCGAACGGGATTGACATGGTAGTTGTTGGTCCTGAGGAGCCGTTGGTTGGGGGTATTTATGATTTTTTTCGTCAGGATCGTTTGTTGCGAGACATTCCGTTGATAGGTCCTTCTCGTCTTGGCGCACAATTGGAGGGCAGCAAAGATTTCGCCAAGTCGTTTATGTTGCGTCACGGTATACCTACGGCGCGCTATATGAGCGTCACTCGGGATAATGTTGATGAAGGTCATTTATTTTTAAAGACTTTGCATCCTCCTTACGTTTTGAAGGTGGATGGTTTGGCGGCCGGTAAGGGCGTTCTTATCGTCGATAATTTTTCCGATGCTGTTAGGGAGTTATCGGCTATTCTTGACGGTCGTTTCGGCAAGTCGGGTGAGACTGTCGTTCTTGAGGAGTTTCTTTCGGGTGTTGAGTGTTCGGTTTTTATTTTGACGGATGGCGACACTTATAAGATTCTTCCCGTGGCCAAGGATTACAAGCGTATCGGCGAGGGGGACGTCGGTCCGAACACCGGCGGTATGGGGTCTGTTTCTCCGGTATCTTTTGCGGATTCGGTATTTATGGAGAAGGTTGAGCGGCGGATTATTGCCCCTACCGTGGAAGGTTTGAGGAAGGAGAATATTACGTACAGGGGTTTCATTTTTTTCGGGCTAATCAATACCGGTGGCGATCCGCAGTTGATAGAATACAATTGCAGGCTGGGCGATCCTGAGACCGAGTCGGTAGTTTTGCGTATTGAGTCTGATTTGGTTGATCTTTTGGAGGGTGTTGCCGTCGGGGATCGTTTGTCCAGGGAGCTTCGGATAAGTAATGATTTTTCGGCCACCGTGATGCTTGTTTCCGGGGGGTATCCTGGCAGTTATGAGGTAGGGGAGGCGATTACCGGCTTGGACGGGGTTTTGGACAGTACTGTTTTCCATGCGGGGACTGAGGTTAGAGGTGGTGGTGTTGTCACATCCGGAGGCAGGGTACTTGCCGTCAGCGCTCTTGGTTCGAGCAAGGAATCTGTTTTGGATCGTGTTTACCGAGATGTTGGGGTTATTGATTTCAGGGGAAAATATTACCGCAGGGACATTGGTTTTGACGTTTGACGGATGGATATTAATCGTATATACAATGCGACGGTTTCCGGCAAGTCTGTGTTATTGCTCACGATTTGCGGTTTTGTATTAATCCGGTTGGGGTGGAATTTTGAGGACATTGCGGTTGCAGGTTCGGTTGTGATTCGGATTTTGATGGCGTTGTTGCTTATGGCGTTCAATCGGATTTTCGGTCTTATCAGGAGTCATTCCGTGTTGCCATCCGTTCTTTATCTTCTTGCCATGGCTATTGATTTTCCTGACGGTGGTGGCTTTATTCCCTGTTTTGTGTCGTTTTGCATTTTGCTTTCCTATCTATTTCTGTTCCATTCGTATCGGGATGCCAGGTCTGAGGTTCAGTCTTTGAACATTTCCATCATTCTCACGTTGTGTAGTTTATTTTGGTCTCCGGTATTATTTTTCTTTCCTGTTTTTTGGTACGGTTTTTACTTGCTTGGGAGTTGGAACGGTCGCATTATTCCCGCTTCTGTTCTTGGTTACGTTTCGGTTTACGGCATAATTTTCGCGTATTGTGTTTATGGGGGATGTATTTCGGACTTCGAATCATACTTACCTTGTACATCGGACTTGTTTGCGTTTGGTTTTTCGTTTCCGACTGTCGGGGAGTTGATATTTTTCGTCCTTATATTTTTCGCATACGTTTTGACCGGCATTGAGCTTTACATATCTGATTTTAAGGAGACCACACGTGCCGCGTTATCGTTACGGTGTCTTTATCTTCACTCCTTTTTTGTGGCTGTATTTTTCCTTTTTCGTCCGGTGGACGTCGTATATCGGACGTTAATAATGTTCATTCCCTTATCTGTTGTTATCGGGATGGTTTTTGCGAGGACGTCGAGTACGGCGGTCAAATACTTTCTTTTCTTTCTTATACTTACTTCGGCGGTGATTGCGGGAATTGTTTCTTGCACCGTTCCCCACGGAATTTAGGGTTTTTTCAGCTCCGTTGAAGTCTTCTTCAACTCCATTGAAGTCTTCTTCAGCTCCGTTGAAGTCTTCTTCAGCTCCGTTGAAGTCTTCTTCAGCTCCGTTGAAGTCTTCCTAAACTCCATTGAAGTCTTCCTAAACTCCATTGAAGTCTTCCTAAACTCCATTGAAGTCTTCCT
>JAIRMF010000110.1 GCA_031258895.1 Dysgonamonadaceae bacterium
ATCTACAAATCCTCTCTCTCCTTTGCCGACAAGAACCTGATGTGCGGCAACAATACAAGCGCCTTCGTAGTTGATTCGTTTAAGGCGGTCGGTCAGGGGGACGCTTTTACGGGCGAAGAGTTCAACAGGTTCCATTGCGGGCGTATTGTGTTCAGACCCGAAGGTCACGGCAAACCCGTTGTCGGAAAAGTATCCCGCATATTTCTCAAGCGTTTTTATGCTGTTGCGTGAGGTTATAAATTCTACCGAGAAAATACCCCGTTTGCGCAATGTTTCGGCGGTTTTAACCACGTCTTCCTCGAAATCTGTGAATTTCCCTTCTGCGTCATCACCAAGGACGGGATATGTGGGGATTCCACCGGCTGCGAGGATGATTTTCCGTACGCTGTCAAGCGGCAGAAAGGCTTTGGAGTTTTCGGGTACGAATGCTGCCCCGCCGGATTTTAGGAGGTTGCTGCGAATTTCGTTTTCGACTGCGGCATGGTCAACGATTTTGGCTTTCGGAGTTTTGCCGTCGAACAGTTTTTCGAGGAGGGATAAAATTTCGTCATGATTGTCTTTCAGGTATTTATAGGCTGCCATCCGCAGGGCTTTTGCGAGGTGTCGTTCGCGGACCGAGCCTTTGGTCAGGGTATGTTTGATTGTGTAGTAATCGAGTCGGAATCCGGCTTCATGCCTGTCTAATATTTCATTCAGTTTGCAGCACATTTCTCTGACTTGGGCGTCGGACTCACGTTTGACGGCGGCGAGAAGGGATGCATGTGGTTCTGCGAGCGAGGGAGGGCATTTCAAGCCTTTTCCGCTGATGTATGTGCGTCCAGGATTGTTTGGGTCGTTTACTCGTATGTCGGCTTTTTGGTCTTCTTCTTGGAGGCTTATGAATTCTATGTTGAACAGTGGGTAGAGATGGCGTTTCAGTGCCTCGTCGCGCCATTCGATGTACCCTTCTGTTGAATAGAAGTCGTTTATTCCCACAATTTTCACATTTTCTTCGGCTGCTTTGTCGAGTGCTTCCGTGAGGGAGGAGAATGCGCTGAAGGAGTAAGGTGTATGCAGGTGGGCGTTTACGTTAGGATATTTCATGTTGTTTATGTGTTATCATTTTGGTCACCATGTAACGTTGAAAGTCAGTCCGAGTGTTTCGTTCAGGCTGAAGTGTCCGAACTGTGCGTTTTTGACACGCATATCGTCGAATGTCAGGTAGGCGTAGAGTCTCATTGAGATGTACCTGTTTACGGGCATATTGAGTGTGCTTTCCGATTCGAAGGAGGATTTGTGGTAGTTTGTAAAATATTTCAGGCGTGAGTCTAACGTTACATGCTTGTTGAAATTGACTTTTACGGTAGATGTGACGGTTGAACCGAAATCGAGTAGGGACAGGTTTTTATTTCCTTTTGGTTCTTTTATTCCGTGGTTAGCGGGGTCTAAGACGTGGGATTTTATGAATATGTATTGTAGTGCGAGCGGGTTTATGTATGCCACGAAGACGACTTTTTTCCCGATTGTGGTAGGATATTCTTTTGTTATGTTGTATTGCATACCGAGGCCGTAGGTCATTTTTATGGGGGACAGGAATGCTGACAGGGTATCTGTCGAATTTTCTTTACGGTTGACTAATAGGGGGGTAGTTATTTCGAGTGTAGTTGAGTAGTTCCAGTGTTTGACAGCTGCGAGGCCGAAATCCGTGTATGATCTTAGTCTGTCTTCCATAATTTTTATTGACCTCAGGCTATCGTTCATACTGTTAGCGATACCGAGTCTCCATTCCATGTTATGATTAATTTCTATGCGGTTTTTCTTGTATTTGCCGGTGATTCCCTGGACGCTAACGAGGTTCACGGCGCCCATACCTTTTTCGCTTTTTGTTTTTGTGGTATCGGTCCAGTTGATTGAGTTATCCGACTGGGAGAAGGATATGTAATGCGTACCTTTCCAGAGCCAGTATTTTTTTTTCGGTTTGTAGTTTTCTGTTTTGTCTATGAAATCTCTGTTGATGTCGTATTCCATTTTGAACATATTGGCGAGGTTTGTTGCTTCTATTTGGGTTGTTTTTTCCACTCTTCCGGAGAGGTCGGCTATGGAGTATTTCACGTATTGGGGATAGTTATCGACCACATATATATATGCTTTTTTGTCTACCGTATTTTTATTGTTTTTGTCGCTGAAGATGTTTTGTTTTGGCATTAGTTTTTCTATCGGGATAAAATACGGGTTGACGGACATTTCGGGCATTTGGATGGTACCGGGTGTTCTGTCGAGGTAGTATACGAACGGCAGTTGGAGTGATGGCAGGACGACGGTATCCGGGTATTCGATATTGATTTCCAGCGGTTTGAAGTGATACTCATTGAGCAGTTTTCGTGCGTTTGCGAGGTCTTCCGGATTTATTTTGTTTGTTATTGTATCGTTGGTGACTGTTTCCTGTTTAGGTTCGGTTTTTGGGGTATCATTATCGAATTTTACGTCGTTATTTTCAATGCTTTCTTCTATTTTGGTTGTTGTGGTATCGGTTTCTTGTGTGATTGTATTTTCGTTTCCTTCGCTACCGATTGTTATTATTGTTGCCGTTTCGATTTTGAGTGTATCTTGTTCTGCGGCGTTATTTATTTCGGTATTTTGCGAGAAGGTATTTAGTGAGATAAGTATAGACAGTGAAGCAGTTATGTAGTTTTTGAGCAATTTTTTCTTTTTGGTCATACGTTCATCGGAGTTTAATTTGCTCTGCAAAATTACACTAAATATTTTGAATTTTGGGAAGGCTGATAAGAATTTTGCATTGAAAACATTAAAATTATTAGTAAATATTTGGTGTTTTAAAAAATAACATTTACCTTTGTGGCTGTTATGACGAAAACATATCCACATAAGTACACGAAACTACTGCCGAATCATATTTCATGTTTGGCCGGTTGTTTCGCTTTTTTTTTAATGGTTTTAACATACATCCTAAAAGACTCCCTTTATAAAGTTGTGTGCTTACTTCGTAAAACACCTGCACCGCGAATGTTCGCCGTTGGCCCGCGAATG
The DNA here is from genome assembly GCA_031258895.1 of Dysgonamonadaceae bacterium. Lineage (GTDB taxonomy): Bacteria > Bacteroidota > Bacteroidia > Bacteroidales > Azobacteroidaceae > Azobacteroides. The sequence goes on from JAIRMF010000110.1 coordinate 3,028, forward strand.
TTCGCCGTCGGTCCGCGAAGGCTCGCCGTTGGTCCGCGAAGGCTCGCCGTTGGTCCGCGAAGGCTCGCCGTTGGCCCGCGAAGGCTCGCCGATGGCCCGCGAAGGTTCGCCATTAGTCCGCAGATGTCCCTCCGAGCCCCGCGGGCTACG
>JAIRMF010000145.1 GCA_031258895.1 Dysgonamonadaceae bacterium
CACAATTTGAGTATGTGATGGGCACAAATCCCGCTTATTTCGGATGCAGTAACAATGATGATAACAGCTATGCCAAGAAAGGTGGTCCGACTTCAGCTTTGCCTGTTGAGAATGTTAACTGGTACGGTGCTATTACTTATTGTAATAAGTTGAGTCTTCTTGAGGGCAAGATGCCGTGTTATTCGGTAAAGTACGCGAATAGTGAAGAGGTACACTGGGAAGATATAGTTTACTCTGCTATTCCTACGAGTTCTTCTCCTAGTGATACACTTACAAGATGGGATAACGCCTATTGTGATTTCAGTAAAGATGGCTATCGTCTTCCGACCGATTCTGAATGGGAATATGCCGCTCGCGGCAAAAATGGTGCGGATAATTATACCTATGCCGGCAGTGATGATATTTGCGATGTTGCCTGGTATTGGTACAATACCAATAGTACTTCTTGTACTGTCAACGGTTATTACGGCACTAACCCTGTAGCAACGAAAGACCCCAATAATCTTGGTCTTTGTGATATGAGTGGTAATGTTCAGGAATGGACTTGGAGCGGGAATGAAGATACCTTTCCCGCAGCTACACTACCCAATGCAGTGCAGGCTTCGGGGTCTGCTCGCGTCTTACGCGGCGGCCGCTGGAACGGCAGCGAGTCCTACTGCCGCGTCTCTTATCGCGGCTACAGCAGCCCGGACCACCGCACCGGCACTCTCGGCTTCCGGGTTGTGTGCAAGGGGGAGTGAAAAGAGTCCTTAAGGCCCTTAAAGTCTCTAAAATCATTAATGAAAAAAAACCTACCTGAAAACAATGTCGTCGATAACCTCGCGACCAGCCTTCTCGTTCAACCGCCTGACAAGCTGCTCGCGACATAAAATCAACTCGCTCCTGACTACAGAAGAAGTAATCTTCGCGTACAGCGTGCGATTGCGTACGTACAACCCGCCCGTGCAACCCGATATGGCGTCGCCCAAAAGATCCCCCCACGCCGATATCGCACGATTCCGGGCCAACCGCAAAGCAAGCTCCGGATTGTCCGCAAGAAAATCGTCAAGAATACGGCTTATAACCCGGGCGTCGGATGGTCTCATGATTCGCTGATTTTACCGTCCTCAACATGAAAAATCTTATAATCCCGATCCATGACGGGAAGTATGCCGTCCAAATGCCGACGGCTCGTGCCGGTTATAAAAACCTGGCCGGAAAGCAGATTAGACGCCAACCTGACGGTCTGTTCCGAACGTGAAGCGTCAAGACTGTCGAAAATATCATCAAGTAGCAGAATCGGTACAACAGAGCCCCTCCCTGCCAGGTGGTGAAACTGGGCAAGCTTGATAGCTATCAGGCAAGTCTTGTTCTGACCCTCAGACCCAACTTTCCGAACAAGACCGGTCTCGAAAATAAATTGCAAATCATCCTTATGAACGCCAACGCCGGTGAAACCAAACCGCCTGTCCTGTTCCCGGCGGGAAGAAATCAGGGTCTCCACGTCGTTGTCGTTAAGCTGCGATTCGTATCGAAGGTCAATCGTCTCGCCGCCGCCCGAAATCCGTCCGTAATACTCCTTGAAAACAGGGATAAGCTTCTCCGTAAATTCGCTGCGTCTCGCATGAATCATCCGGCTGCCGGACGCAAGCTGGAGGTCGAGAACATCAAGCAGAGGATCGTTAACCGTCGAAATGTCGTCCCGCAAAAGTGCGTTGCGCTGCTGCAAAGTACGGTTGTACCGGATCAAAGTCCGAAGATATTCCTTGTCGTACTGACTGATAACCATGTCGATAAATTTGCGCCGCTCCTCGCTGCCGCCGCGAATCAGCCGGCTGTCGGCAGGCGAAATCATAACCAAAGGAATAAGACCGATATGGTCGGACATGCGTTCGTATTCCTTCTTATTGCGTCGGAAAGTCTTACCACCGTCAAGCTTGAAACCGCAGCGTATCTCCTCCTCCCCGCCGGCAACAGTATAAAAACCCTGCAAAACACAGTACCCGGCTCCCTGTTTTATCAGCCTGCTGTCGGGCAGGTTGGTGTGGCTTTTGGTGAACGAAAGATAATACAGAGCATCCATCAGGTTGGTTTTCCCCATGCCGTTGTTGCCAAACAGGTAATTTATCTTCGGAGAAAAAGTCAGACCCGTCTCGGTAATGTTCTTGAAATTCAGTATGGAGATCCTGTTGATGACCATGATTACTGTAAAGCCGGTTGGGTTACTTCCGCCTCGCAGACTACCCGGAAGCCGATTCCCTTCACGTCGGAATACCACCAGATACTCTTTGGCTGTTGCGGATCGGTTTTTAACCATGACGCATGTCTGGAATGGTCACGGGCGGCAGAACGAAGCTCAGCTGCATCGGAAGTGTAACTGCCCCCCCTCACGACGTACTCTTCGCCCTCGGTCACAAGCGGGTCGGTACAGTCGCCGAGTTTTGCATACGCATCCCGGTCGTAGCGGTCGGCACAGTATTCCATAACGTTGCCAAGCATGTTTTTCAGTCCGAACGGGTTTGGCTGTACGTCATCCGGCGTCTGGGTGCGATTCTTACTGTTATTAGCATAAACTGCATAGTCGGAAATTATTCCTGTCTCAGCCTTAAAAAACTTGCGCAAAAAACCCTGATTGGAATATGCGGACGGTTTGCCTGCGAAGAAATATGGAGTCTCCGTGCCGCCGCGAGCCGCGTATTCCCATTCCGCTTCGGTAGGCAGCCGGTATTTCTTCCCCGTCACCAAAGATAACCACTGACAGAATGTTTGAGCGCCGTAATGCGTCATCGTTATCGCGGGACGTTGGCCTCCTCCCCAGCCCTGGTCCGGATATCCGAACGGAGGCGTAGGACCCGATACGGCGTCTACATCGGGACGGCTGTTGTTCGCAAAAACGTTTTCAGGCGGAGTGCGTCCTTCACTCATCGTCTTCGAATAGAACGCCCAATACATGTCCCAAGTTACCTCCGTTTCCGAAATGAAAAAGCGGCTCAGAGTTACGTTGTGTACCGGGCCTTCGTCGGAATTGCGGAATTGTTCGTCGTCGGGACTGCCCATCTTGAATGTGCCCCCGGAAATAGCTGCCATGTTGAACGAAACGGCTGTGCCGGGTATTTGTTCCGTAAATGAGGTAAACTCGTGTACAGGGGTTGCGGCTTTGAAAAATTTCGAGGCGTCCGTAGTCTGATAGGTTACCTCTTCCATCTTTAATGAGCCGTGTTTGTAGTTGGGATTATAGTGTCCCGCGTCAAGATGGCAGGAGATACATTGCAGGTTGAGTTTCTTTTCGTTTTCTTCGTAATACAGATGGGCGGTAATACCTTCGTCCTCGATGTTCTCGGGGAAAAGATTGTGATGGCAGTCCTTGCAGGACTCGTTCGGAATGTACTTGATGGCCTCGTCAAGTTCCGATTTCTTGTCCCATTCGTATTTGGAACTGTCCTTGAACATGTAGGCCCAAAGATCGCGAATGCCAAGGTTGATCTTTGCAGAATAGTACGCTACAGTGCTGTTTTTCGGCGGCAGATGGCAATCGACACAATGTACCCGCGTCCCGCTCCTGTTAGTATAGTGTACCGACTGCTTCCAACTCGTTTCCACATGTGGATGTACATGACACTTGGAACAGGATTCGTCGGTTGAATAGTATACCGAAATTTGATAGGTAGAACAAAAAACGCCGATCCCTATCAGAATGCCCAAAACCAAATAAAATGATTTGCGTTTGAAAAAGGCTTCTTTTTCTTTGTCGGAATAATAGTTTGTATATCTCATCTTTTTATGCAAAAGTTAATTTCGGATGTGACCGCTAAGTTGTTATGCTAAGCGGATGTAAAGGTAAGGATTTTTTGTCACATGATTATATTTCGGCATTCGGTTTCACATTGTTTTCAGTTCGATTACGAAGGTTGTGCCTTTCCCGATTTCCGATCTTGCAACATAGATCCTGCCTTTGCTGTATGATTCGATGATCCGTTTTACAAGTGACAACCCAAGTCCCCAGCCGCGTTGTTTGGTGGTGTAGCCGGGATGAAAAATCGCCTCAAATTTTGACTTGGGAATGCCTTTGCCGCTGTCCGTTATGTTTAAGAGCACCCTTTTTTTCTTCTCAACAGCGGTAATCCGAATCGTACCTTGCCCCTCCATCGCGTCCGCAGCATTTTTTACGAGATTTTCAATGACCCAGCCAAAGAGCGATTCGTTCATCAACACCTTGATAGGTTTTTTCGGGAAATACGTCCGGATGACAACCTTTGACGAAATACGATGCGACATGTATTCTACCGCGTGGGTGACGCCTTCGCGCAGGTACATCGGTTCGGATTTCGCTTCCGAGCCGATTTTGGAAAACCGCTCGGCAATGGTCTTTAGCCGCTGTACATCCTTATCTATTTCCAAAAGCAATGTCGGTTCCAAGTTTTTGGTTTTGAGGTATTCGAGCCAAGCCATCAATGAAGAAATAGGTGTTCCCAACTGATGGGCCGTTTCTTTGGAAAGTCCTACCCATACGCGGTTTTGCTCGGCTTTTTTCGTGCTACTGAGTGCAATAAACGAAACAAGAATGAAGACAAAAACAACACCTAATTGCACGTACGGAAAAATTTGCAGTTGCTTCAACACGGTCGAATCGTCGTAATAAACTTTCTGTACGGAATCTTCGCTAAATTTTATTTCTATCGGGTCATGTTTCTTTGAAAACTTCCTGAGTTTACGGTCAAGTAATTCGCGGTTGTTTGTGATAATTGTTGAAAAGTCGAAATATTCCTGTGCATCGGCGGTTGCGTTCCGTTCGGGATTTATGTTTTCCAATTTTGGCGACAGTATGTTTCTGAATGTTGATATCTCACCCGTTTCGTCGGTCATGATCACGGGGATGGTAGAGTTGCCGCTGACGATGCGTGAAGTTAACAGGGTATCGTAGTTCACAAGGACATTGTCGATAATTTGCCTGATTTCAATGTTATTTTGCTTGTTGAGGTTTGTGAGGTATTCTTCGTTCAAAATAGCCTGAGAGGTCATAACTCCAATGGTTGCCGCCCACAGTTCGATTTTTTTGCGTTCTTCTTCTTTCAGTCGGTCGGTCAACAGGTTTGTTACCCACACAGAGGCGATGGCTATGACTATAGCCGTGAATATAAACAGGTATCGTAATGTCTTATTCAATCCGAATTGTTTTGTTTTGACTGATAGCGAGGCCATCAATTTTCTGCTATTTGAATGTATCGGTCAGCTTTTGTATGGTCGGAATTGCGGATTTACGCTCATACAATATTCCGTGAACGGCGTCGAGGATAGGCATCTCGACCTTATGTACGGCGTTGATTTCCATGATACATTTTGTTCCGAAATAACCCTCGGCGATCATTTCCATTTCGAGTTGAGCAGTTTTCACGGAGTATCCTTTGCCTATCATGGTACCGAAAATACGGTTACGTGAGAAGCGTGAATAGGCGGTAACGAGGAGGTCTCCGAGGTAGACGGAGGCTGAAATGTTACGTCCGTTTGGGGCGACGGCGTCGATGAATCGTGACATCTCGGTAATGGCGTTGGCGATTAATATTGCCTGAAAGTTGTCGCCATATTTCAACCCGTGGCAGATTCCCACAGCTACGGCGTAGACGTTTTTAAGGACGGAAGCGTACTCTATTCCCTCCACATCATAACTTGTGGAAGTACGTGTAAAATGGGTATTAAACATTTGGGCTATCAGTTTTCCTCTGGCATTATTTTTACTGCCGACCGTCAGGTAAGACAGGCGTTCGAGGGCGACCTCTTCGGCATGGCACGGTCCTCCCAGCACTCCGATGTTCTCTTCGGATACGCCGTATTTTTCCGCAAAATAATTTGCGACAGGCATGTTTTCTTCGGGGATTATGCCTTTAATTGCGGAAACGATGGTTTTGTCTTTCAGCGAAACGCGCAGTCTACTGAGGTGCATTTTGAGGAACGGTGAGGGGATTGCAAAGATAAGTGTGTTACATCGCTTCACTATGTCGTTTATGCTACCGCAAAACATAATGTGGTCGAGGTCGAATTTTACACCCGTCAGGTAAGTAGGATTATGTCCGTAGTTTTTAAACTCTTCAATTTGTTCCGGTCTTCGAATGTACCAGTAGAAATCATGTTGAGTCATGGCGATGATTTTAGCCAGTGCGGTAGCCCAACTACCGCCGCCCATAATACCGACTTTTCCAAGTGATTCCATGGATAAATGATCAGAAGTTAATTAAATGATTCGGGTCTCATCTGAGGGAAGAGCAGCACTTCCTGAATAGAGGTTTTTCCGGTCAGGAGCATCACGAGACGGTCCATACCGATGCCCATTCCCGATGTTGGAGGCATTCCGTATTCGAGAGCGCGCAGGAAGTCTTGATCTATGAACATTGCCTCATCATCGCCTTTTTCCGACAGTTGTAACTGTTCTTCGAAGCGTTCTCTCTGATCGATGGGGTCGTTGAGTTCGGAGTACGCGTTGGCAAG
>JAIRMF010000149.1 GCA_031258895.1 Dysgonamonadaceae bacterium
AAAAGGTGACCGGATCGAATATAAGATTGGCACTATGATTGAAATCCCGCGTGCAGCACTGACCGCTCACCGTATCGCTACGGCAGCCGAATTTTTCTCGTTCGGCACTAACGATCTGACTCAAATGACATTTGGATTTAGCCGCGATGACGTTGCAAAATTCCTGCCGATGTACATCGACAAGCATATCCTGAAAGACGATCCGTTTGCGGTATTAGATCAGAAAGGCGTTGGTCAGCTGGTAGAATTGGCAACTATTCGCGGACGTGAAGTCAAGCCGGATTTGAAATGCGGTATTTGCGGCGAACATGGTGGCGAACCTCGTTCGGTCAAGTTCTGTCATAGAGTGGGGTTGGATTACGTCAGTTGTTCGCCTTTCCGCGTACCCATCGCGCGTTTGGCGGCAGCTCAAGCGGTGGTAGAAAACTAAAAACCCGCATTGGACATGATATAACAGCAACCGACCGTCGTATATTTATTGTTTACGACGGTCGGTTGTTTTGGTACGGGTTTGATGATTCTATTGTTGTATGTGTTTATGTAAATTTTAAAATTATGCTTGTTGCCATCGTAAAATATAATGCCGGCAATATATATTCCGTCAATTACGGACTGAAACGACTTGGCATTGAACCTGTAATAACTGCCGATCCTGAAATACTTCGGCGTGCTGACCGTGTTATTTTTCCCGGTCAGGGTGAGGCCGGCACTACAATGCGGTATCTGAGAGAACATCGACTTGACGAGATAATTGTCGGATTGCGTCAGCCGGTATTGGGTATTTGTATCGGGATGCAGTTGCTTTGTCGGTCATCGGAAGAGGGCGACACGCGGTGTCTTGGTGTTTTTGATGTTCCGGTAATTAAATTTCGGTCGACACGTCATGAAGAGAAAGTGCCTCATATGGGCTGGAATTCGCTTTCGGATCTTCGTTCCGACCTTTACAGTCATGTTACGCAGGGTGAATTTGTATATTTCGTACACAGTTATTATGTTCCTTTGAATTGTGATACGATAGCGTCTTCGGAATATATTGTGCCTTTCAGTGCATCCATGAGGAAAGGTAATTTTTATGCAACTCAGTTCCACCCGGAGAAAAGCGGCAAGACAGGAGAGCGGATTTTAAGGAATTTCATTGAATTGGGAACCTGATAGTTGCTGCGAACAGGCAGTGCATTACCAAACAAGGCCTTACGGTTTAGATTTTCCGCACGGGCTGTGGGATGGCATTCGCCGATTTGGCGGAATATATATATCTTTGTGAATTATTACGGTGAGCTATGAGGGAGATTGGAAACGAATTCTTTGGGAAGCTTTCGCAGTCGTTGTCCGGGACTGACGGGCAGTTGCAGGTGATGGAATCTAAGGTTCCTATTGAGAAGCAATTGGAATTTTTCAGGATTGTAAACAGTTTGAAGACGCGTAGTTTGCCTTCTGTTGACGAGCAGATTGAATTGTTGGATAAATCGGGGATGACGGAGGAGGACACGAACATAATTCTTGCTTCTCTTGCCGTGTCGTGTGATGTGAAGGCGTTTCGGGCTTTGGAGAGGTTTCGCGAGGGCAATTCCTGTGATTTTGCGGATATGGCGTGTATGCAGGCGAGGATGATGTTACAGTCGGAATTTTCCGATAAGCATATAATTTTCATTTCGACCGGTTTGGGGGGTAGGGATGACAAGTTACGATATACGGCGTTATTCAGGTCGAATCGTCATTTGGTATTTTCGGCCTATCAGCGTGATCTTATAGAGAAGGAGATCCCGTATTATATTGGCCACAATGGTGGCGAGGTTGAGGAGATTGAGCTTGGGGACAATTATTTTGTGTTGGTATATTTGCAGGAGATTACCGGGGGTGTTAAGTTGTTGCTTGACGGTGCGATTGGGGAGTGTAATCGTTACGGCGATTTCATTGACACTTCTTATCTGGTCACGAATGTCAGGCGTTTTTGCATGGAGGATGTTGAACGGGAATTACGGAAGCATGAAGAGGGAGTTTCTGATACAGACATGTAAGTATGGGATGGTGGGCGTAATGAATACTGTTGTCACTCTTGCGGTGATATGGGTGACTTTACGTTTTTGTTTTGGCATAAGTGGGGAAGATAAGGCGAGTATTTTTGAGAGTACGGCGGTTAATCTGTTGGGTTTTGCGGCCGGGCTGGTTAATAGTTTTTTATTTAACCGGCGTTGGGTTTTCCGGAGCAAGGGGCGTTGGAAGCCGGAGTTATTGCGGTTCATGTTAGTTTTTTGGGTGTGTTACATTCCGCAATTGGTGCTGGTTAATTTGTTGAATGAGCTGATAGATACTAACCGTTTGTTTTTTTTCGGGTTTGGTTTGAATGTTTCTTTTGTTAGTCAGATAGCGGGCAACGTATTTTACACCGTACTGAATTTTTTGTTGAACAAATATTACACTTTCAGGTAAAGGCGAATGTTTATGGACTCTATAACTGTGATAGTTCCTTGTTACAATGAGGCGGCGGTGATTGCGGCTACGTATGGTCGATTGAGGGCGGTGTTGGATTTATTGGACCGTCGGACATGTATTTTGTTTGTTGACGATGGGAGTATTGACGGGACGTTTGGTATTTTGTCGGGGATTGCGGAGGTGGACAGTTCGGTGAGGGTTTTGCGTTTTTCCCGCAATTTTGGGCATCAAGCGGCTGTAACGGCGGGGATTCACCATTGTGATACGGGTTTAGCGGTGATAATTGACGCTGACCTTCAGGATCCTCCCGAGATAATTCCGGAGCTTTTGGCGACGCGGGATTTGGAGGGGGCGAACGTTGTTTATTGTGTGCGCAAGTCGAGGTCGGGGGAGGGCAGATTTAAGCTTTGGACGTCGAAACGGTTTTACCGTTTTTTGAATTGTTTGTCGGAGGTACGTTTTCCGGTTGATACGGGGGACTTTCGGTTGATTGATTCGCGCATTATTGAGGAATTTCGGCGCTTTAAGGAGCGTGGGAAGTACATACGGGGCATTATTTCATGGGTAGGATTTAAGCAGGTGCCGTTTTATTACGAGCGGGAGTCTCGTTTGGCGGGGGAGACGAAGTACCCTTTTCGTCGGATGCTGAGTTTTGCGTCTACGGCGCTGTTTTATTTTTCTAAGAAGCCTTTATTGGTTGCTGTCGGGCTTGGTTTTGCGGCTGTTTTGATAGGACTGGTGCTGGCCCTGTGGTACTTTTTTGGGAAGGTGTTTGGATATACGGGGGCGGCGTCGGGATGGACGTCGATTATGATTGCGGTAATCTTTTTTGGCGGCATACAACTGCTGACTATCGGTGTTTTGGGGCAGTATATCGGCATCTTGTTTGATGAGGTGAAGGAGCGTCCGGAATATATCGTTGAGCGGACGATTAATTAGCTTATTTTTTTTATCTGTTTGCGCACCTTGATGACTTGTCTGGTCATTTTCAGGGCGCGCTTATTCATTTTTCGCACTTGGTTGACCATTTAGAACGGATATCCGATTGCCGGATATATTTTCCAGTTCATCGTAATGTGATCTTTGGCGATGGCGAGGCGCTGTTTGTCGGGACGGGCCGGATCGTAGAGCGGTTTTCCGGCGTCTATGCGTAAAATTATGAATTTGAGGTCGAAACGCAGGCCTGCTCCGACGCCGAGAGCGAGTTCTCTGGCGAAATTTTTGATGCGAAACCGCCCCCCGGGCTGATCGGCGTATTCCCCGATCGTCCAGATGTTTCCACAATCTATAAAAATGGCCGGTTCGAGCCAGTTTATGACGCGATACCGGTATTCGGCGCTCAGAGCCGCGATCAGGTCGCCCGTGTGCAGCGCAATGTTGCCTGTTTCAGTCGTTTGCATGGCCCCCGGGCCGAGCTGTCTGGTGTTCCACCCCCTGACGCTGTTCGGCCCTCCGGCGTAGTAGCGCTTTTCGAAGGGGAGTATGCTTGAATTTCCGTACGGTTTGGCCGCCCCGATAATGGCATTGAGGGCGAGAGTTGCGTTTGTGGCGAGTTTTATTGTCTGTGTGGCTGTCAGATCTGCTTTTACATACTGCGCGAATGGATTTCCGAGCACATTGAATGTTTGTTTGGGGATATTTTTGTCGCGGTTGGCCATTTTGAACAGTAGCGCCATCAGATTTCCGGAAGATTCTGCGTTCAATCTGACGGTGTAGAGGTTCTCTTTGACTCGTCCTCGCTTTTGGTTTGTCAGTGTGAGGCTGTACGCTGCTCCGATGGTGAAAATATTCTCATAACTGAACTTCGTTACCGGCCCTGCAACCGTATTTAGGAAATGTCTGAACGCATCCGACATGCGGGGCATGAAAGCGTAGTTAATGTCGAGCGGACTGAAGGTGTGTGTGAGGATACGGTTCCTTTGCGACCACACAAATTGCCACCGGAAGTTGAAATAATTCCTTTGGAACTCGACGCGTTCTTCGAGGTCGAATGCGAGAATGTATCGTGTTTGTGTATTGTATTTTCCTTTCAGTGCGCGGTTTACGGAAGGGATGTGAATTTTGGGAAAGGTGAGGACGGGAGCGATTCCGGCTTCGAAATAATTGCTTCGTTTGCCCATATCCGTTGTGGCGGCGACGAATTCGTACGCTCCTTTGAGCTTAATATCGAGCTGTTCGGCGCCATTGAAGAGATTTTTGTCCGCATAATCTATATCGAAGGCGATACCGGCGTCTCCGGCTTTGTTCGTTCCGCTGAGGCTGGTCTTAACAGAGTAATTGTCAGCCGGATGAATGAAAATGTCACAGTCCAGAACGGCGGAATCGCCCAAAAATTCTTCTCGGTACTCGATGCGCGCGCTGCTTACGGCGTCGAGAGCTTTGAGCATGCCTATGGTAGCGGTCTCGTTTCGCAGACTGTAGACTTGTTCTGGCAGAATCATGACACGTTCTGCGATAATTTTGGGTCGTAAGAATGTAAGTTTGTCGTATTTGACTGTAATATTATTAAGTTTGACGGAATCTGAGGTGCGTATTCGTCGCCCTGTTCGGTCTATGCCGCTATATACGTTAACGTTTCGGATACGGTAGACGTGTATGTCTGTCGTATCGGCGGCGGTCATTGTGAGATTGACGCGTTTGCCGGCGAGAGTTGTGTCGGCGGTGAAATGCAGGTTTTGTGCGGACATACCATAGTATCCGCTGTTCAGCAGCCTGGTTGATACGCGTGAAATTTCTCTTTCTATGAGGTCCATAGACATAATTTTCCCCATTTCTCTGTCCGGTTTCCGCCTCCCAAGTGCAATTTTTGTCATTTTTTCGTTAGGCATACGTATTTCGTAGTCCTGTATGCGGAAAGGCTGTCCTTCTTTGAGGTGATATTTTACCCGTGCTTTTTTACCTATTGTGTCGATGGTAGCGTCTGCCGTGGCGTTGAGGAAACCGAGGTTACGCGCTTTCATGGCTATTTCGAGGGTACTCTTTTTCATCATCTGTTCGCTGAAAATTACGGGCGGTTCTCCGATTTTCCTGAGAGCTTTTCCGACAAAAGACGAGTCTTTGCCTGCCAGATTGTGCAGTCTGAGCCCGAATTTGGGGTGGTTAGGCATTTGCATGACAAGTTCATAAAGCTCTTCGTCATTCACAGTCCCCGAATCCATCTGTATGGCGACACGGTCGAGCAGGAGGCGGCCCTCCGGAATATTTTTCGAGACGCTGCACGAAAGCATCATCAAAGCGACGGCCGGTATCAGGACGGCAACTGAAAGTTTCTTCATACGGTACAAAGATACTAAAAAAAATAATCTTTGTGCGCTCAAACTACAATGTCATTAAGGTCGTTAAAGTTTTAAAATCCTTTTAAAAAAGAGAAGGTTTTTTAAACGATACGTGGGTTCGAGAAGGCGGATGGAAAGTTTTGGCAGACAGATAGTGAGTTTTGTCAGGCGGGCAGAGAGTCTGCCAGGATGTCAGGAGAGTTTTCAAAGACGGGATGCGCGTTTTGGCAGGCATACAGCGGGGCTGGTCAGGCGGGCGAAACGTCTTAGAAAACCCATTGCGGGTCTGCGCAGACGAGTTACGCGTTTGCGCAG